>CADCKR010000017.1 GCA_902802105.1 uncultured Ruminococcus sp. | reverse complement strand
GCTTTCATTTGGCAGGGGCAGAAGGACTTGAACCCTCGGCACGCGGTTTTGGAGACCGCTGCTCTACCAACTGAGCTATACCCCTATATGTTATTCTGTTGTCATGCAACGTAGCTTATAATATCATATAATTCTATCATTGTCAAGAGCTTTTTTGAAAAATCCACAGAAATCAATTTTGCGCCGGCAAGTTGCACGAGAGAACTCTTTTCCAAAAACCGCTGAACTTTGATGTACTTGTTATCAAAACGCCGCAAAATTTCAGGAATTGATCTTATATGACCGCTGTATTTGCCGCATACTGTGATTGTTCAACAGTTTTCAAGGGAAATTTTTGGTCTTTTTTTTTCGTTATTTCAGATAGGCAATTCGCAAAAATAATGCTATAATCTGCATGGATGCGCTAAAGCTTAGGTTTTTCAGCGTTTGTATTGATAACACAATCATAAAGGGGAATATCTTATGAAGTATAAATTTATTTCTGACAGCCATACACACAGCGAGCGTTCGTTTGACGGTAAGGACAGTGTGGCTATGCTAGCTGAAAGGGCACTTAATCTCGGCCTTTATTCTCTTACAGTAACCGACCATTGTGAATGCAATGAGTTCTACAAGGAAAACGTGCGCCCTGATATCGAAGCTTCTGTACACGACATTATGAAAGCCAGGGGAATGTATGCCGACAGGCTGAAAATTTACACCGGCATTGAGCTTGGTCAGCCCACACAGGACAAAAAAGCCGCAGATGAAGCTTTGTCTCTTGCAGAGTTTGATTTTGTTCTCGGGTCTTTGCATAACCTCAAAGGAGAAAAGGATTTCTATTTTCTGAATTATACTCCCGAAAACTGCAGCGGACTTCTTGACAGATATTTCAACGAGCTGCTGGAGCTTGCACAAAGCAACTGCTTCGATTCACTTGCACACATCACCTATCCTTTCAGATATATTTACGCCAATCCTGATATCAATGCTGATGTTATGCAGTATGCGCAGCAGCTTGACGCTGTACTTGAAACACTTATCAAAAACGATAAGGCGCTTGAGGTCAACACCTCCGGTCTGCGTCAGCTGATAGGAACAACACTGCCGGATGAAAATGTTATACGCCGTTTCCGTGAGCTTGGCGGAAGGTATGTCACTTTAGGATCGGATGCTCACCGCTGGAGAGATGTCGGCTCGGGAATCGAGGACGGTCTGAACCTGCTGCTCAAATGCGGATTTACTCATTTTACAGTATACAGCAAGAGGGAACCTGTCATGCTGCCGGTTATCTGATTTTGTACACGGTGGCAATTATTGGCTTTTGTGACATTTCTGATTATGTAAAAATAGACAAAAATCAACAGATAATTTCTGAAATCTGTGTATTTATTCTTTTTTGATGCTGTGATATAATATTAGGGAATTACATAATATGGTATTTTGCGGTTCAACGGAGGTAATAATGAGGAATTTCGAGGCTGCGATATTTGACCTTGACGGTACAGTTATTGATTCAATGTATGTATGGCATAAGGTAGATGTTGATTTTCTTACTCAGAGGGGCATACCTGTCACAAAGGAATATACCGAAAAAGTCCGTGGTATGTTTTTTGAAACGGCAGCAGAATATACCCGCAGGATCTACGGGCTTGACGAGAGTGTCGAACAGATCGTTCAGACATGGCTCGATATGGCAAGGCATGAATATGCAAACAATGTCAGGCTAAAGCCCTACACGAAGGAATACCTTGATTTTCTGAAAAAAAACGGTGTAAAGTTAGGAATGGCAACATCATCAGATCCGTATCTGCTGGAGCCTGTTCTCGAAAACAACGGACTCAGCGGATATTTTGACGAGATATGCTATACCTCTCAGGTAGGAAGAAACAAAAGCTTCCCTGATATATATCTTTACACTGCAAAAAAACTGGGAGTGTCGAAAAAAGACTGCATCGTCTTTGAGGATATCCCTGAGGGTATAAGCGGAGCAAAAAAGGCTGATATGTACACGGTCGCTGTATATGATGAAGCCTCAAAGGAAAGCGAGCCATACCTCAGAAGCGTTGCCGACAGATATATTTTCGATTTCTCTGATATGCTGGAGGAGTAATTGTGCAGCGAAACAGAATATTATATTTTATCATTGCGGTTTTCCTTATTGTTGTAGGCTATGTTGTGCGCATGACGGATATTTCTATGAATCCTCTTGTTGAAGAATGCGGTCTTGCGATGGAAGGCAGCTTTGTATTTATCACAATGGGAATTTATTTCCTTATTGCAATAATTTCCAAAAAAGCCGCCGCATGGGTCGTTGGCGGCATATCGTATCTTCTGGTAGCGTTTTTGCAGATATTCCGTAAAGTGGAATTCGGCTGGTACATAGATATTTACGAGAGCCATGCAGGCCGTATTGTAATAGGCGGTCCGTTTGAGCTGAGGATCTTCGTTTATATTCTTGTCGGAATGGTATTAGGAATAGCGCTTGAGCTTGTACTCAGACAATATAATAAAGTGGGCTTGTAATTTAAAAAGGCACGTCATAGTTTTGAAGCTTTGACGTGCCTTTCGTTTCTTATAAACCGTCAGACAAGAGCCTTAAAATTACAGCAGTGTTATCTTTTGAAGCAATTCAGCGGGAGATGTAATGGCTGCATCGCATGAACGAACCTTTCCGGAGCTGTATGCTGCATAGACAAACGGTAAGCCGCAGGTCTGTGCAGCCTGCCTGTCAGTGTCTGCGCTGCCTGTGCAGAAAGCTCTTTTCAGCCTGCTGCGCTTTATAAGCATACGCAGCACATCGGTCTTTGCAAGACCCTCGCTCATGCCGTATGACCTGCGGCAGTCAATGTATATGTCCAGACCGTGGGCTTGGATGATATCGTCGAGCTCTTCGGAGCTCATGATGCTGACGACAAGTATTCTGTAATTCTCGTGCAGCTTTTGGAGCAGCTCTTTTATGCCCGGATACATATAGTGCTGCGGCGAATCGTTCCAGAGAGTTCCTTCCGCAAAGAAAAATATACCGTTTTCGCTTCCGGCCTGAACCGCACTGAGCCTGAGCTGCGAAAAAAACTCCGACAGTATATCTGAGCATTCATTTTCAAGCACACCTCTGACTGTCTGAGGCTTGTGATTATACGGCAATGCAAACAAGTCTGTCACAGAACCGCACGAACCCGCTTTTTTGTCCGATGCGCCATATATCACCCGCTTTATCCGGGAGTTTATCACTGCTCCGGCACACATGGGGCACGGCTCAAGCGTTACAAAAAGCTCACAGTTATTCAGCCGCCAGCCGTTGAGGTTCTTACAGGCGTCATTTATCGCTTTTATCTCAGCATGACAAAGGGAGTTTTTGTCTGTTTCACGGCTGTTGAAGCCGCTGCCGATTATCCTCTCCCCAAGAACAACAACGGCGCCTACAGGCACTTCGCCAAGCGAAAGCGCCTGTCTTGCAAGTTCAAGGGCAGACCGCATGAATTTTTCGTCTCTTGTCATAGATATTCTCCGTTACATGAATTTGAACAGTACCGCAAGCCCCACAAACATAATGAACACAGGCGAACACAATACCGCTGCAAGCTTGTCCTTTTTGGTGAGCGAACACGGCGGCTTTGCAAACCTGAAAATCCTGACCTTCCGGTGCCTTAGTATCAGGAATAACAATATCATAATGACGTAGGCTGCATTGTTTGAAATACTGTAGAACAATGAAAAAAACTCTTTGCCGAACGACATTCTGATAAATGTGCTGACGGTTGAAAATGCGTTGTTCAGGAAATGCACTATTATCGTAAGCATAAATATCCCGGAGGTTTTTCTTATGCAGCCGAAAAGCAGCCCGCATAAAAAAGCAAATATAACGGCGCCGAAATCTGCGTGCATAAGCCCGAAAATAACGGAAGAAAAAATGACCGCCGTAAGATGTCCGTAGCCTGCGAGCGAGGAGTATATATATCCCCTGTAGCCGATCTCCTCACACAAGGCGGGCAGCACTGCCGTTGAGATCATCACCAGCATAAAACTTCCGAAATCGTTGTCGATCGTAAGATAAACGGTGCGGTTCATTTTCGGAAGAAAATCATCAACGAAGGATGAAAACATATTTATTGTCAGACAGCCGCAGAAGCCGAAAGCCACAAGCAAAAACGAATCCAAGGGCTTTGTCTTTCTGCCCTTCGGCCTGACATAGTATCTTATGCCGTTGCCTATATAACAAAGCAGCAGAGCCGGCAGGAGGGTGGCAACAGCAGAGTTGACGATCGAAACGATATAATAGCCCGGATAACTGTCCTGAGCATTGGCTGTTAAAAGGGTTATCAATATATGCAAAAACAGGATAGATATCCCGTAAAGCGAGCAAAGGTCTACGGCAAGACGCATTCTCTGTTTTTGTGCAGCTCTGCTGACAAGTCTTTTTCTTATCTCCAATTTATCCCTCCTTGCTGAAAGGCCGCTGCGGATCATTCATTTATTATTTTACTTGCGGCTAACTGAGCAGCTAATTTGCCTGTGTGAAAGTTAAGCGAGCCCTGCATCCACACTGCATAGGGCGGGCGCAGCGGTGCATCCGCAGAAAGCTCTATTGATGAACCCAATGTAAATGCGCCTGCTGCCATTATGACCTTGCTGTCATATCCGGGCATATCCCAAGGCTCCGGCGTTACGAATGAATCAATAGGAGATGCCTGCTGTATTCCCTGACAGAAGCTTATAAGGCACTGTTCGCTGCCCAAAAGTATTGCCTGTATAATATCGCCGCGCTCCTCTGAATATTCCGGAGTCACCTCAAAGCCGAGAAGACTGTACAGTGCTGATGTGAATATTGCTGTTTTGAGCGCTTCACCGGTAACGTGCGGAGCGGAAAATGCACCCATAAAAAGCTCACGGCTGTTTCCGAGGGTACAGCCGATCTCTTTGCCTGTGCCGGGAGTGGTAAGACGGTAGCTGCAAGCCTCAACGAGATCCTTTTTTCCGGCAATATAGCCGCCTGTGGGCGCTATGCCGCCGCCGGGGTTCTTTATCAGCGATCCTGCCATAAGGTCGATGCCGAGAGAGCCCGGCGCTTCTTTCTCAACGAACTCACCGTAGCAGTTATCGAGCATTACGATACACGAGGGCGCAAGCTTATGTGCAAGATCGGCTATTTCCTTAAGCTCAGATGCTCTGAGCGACGGGCGCAGAGAATAACCTCTTGAACGCTGGATATAGACCATTTTTGTGTCTGGTCTTACACGTTCCTTCATAGCTTCAAGATTGACCCTGCCGTCCGGCAGCAGATCGAGCTGTTCATAATTTATGCCGAATTCCCTGAGTGAACCGCAGGAATCGCCGCCAATGCCTATAACGCCCTGCAAGGTATCGTATGGCAGGCCTGTAACGGAAAGCATCGTGTCGCCGGGGCGCAGCACACCGAAAAGCGCTACTGTCAGCGTATGGGTACCGCTTGCAAAGTTATGGCGCACAAGTGCATCTTCTGTATCGAGCACAGCTGCGAACACCTCATCAAGAGCATCACGGCCTCTGTCGCCGTAGCCGTAGCCTGTAGAAGCCGCAAATAAGCTTTCGCTTACTCTTGCCTTCTGAAATGCTTTCAGCATTTTCTGCTGATTATATTCGGTTATCTCATCTGTTTTATCAAGGAACGGTCTGCAAAGCTCCATAGCCTTATCAGACAGTTCAAGTATCTTAGGAGAAATTTTATAAAATTCAGATATCATATTTTTCCCTTTTCCTTTTAAAAATAAACTAAATACTATAAATGAGCAAATCTAAAAAGTGCACAAAAATTTTTGCTTTCGGAACCCCTCCGTCACGGACTTCGTCCGCGCCACCTCCCCTTTCATGGGAGGCTTGGAGAAACTAAAACCTGTCACTGCCTCCCCTGAAAGCGGAGCGGTCAGGATTGCCGGAATATTGTGCAGTTTCACGAAAAGTTTTAAATCTGCTCATTCATAGCTAAATATTCAACTACAGACGCTTCAATTCTGAAAACGTCGTTTTCGGGGGTATCAAGTGTGTTGGGGGACTTTTTCGCAAAAGTCCTGTTTAAAATCTTTATATGCAAAAATATCAAACAGGGCTATTCTGACAAAAAAGCAATTCAGCTTTAAAACATCGTTTTCGGGGGTGTCGGGGGGACTTTTTCGCAAAAGTCCCCCTGACCGGAGTTTGTGAAGCCGAGGGAACAATAAAAGAGCTCGTTTTTGTCCGCCTCACGCAGAATGTAAATATCGCTTATACCCTTTTCGTTAAGCCTTGCGCAAAGGTACCTTATACAGGCTGAACCGATGCCTTTCCTGCGGTGTTCTTTTGATACTGCGACCGCACCTATCAGGGCGCAGGTATCGGACTGCGCTACGGTCATAGCCGCGCCGGCAACAGCTCCGCCAAGGGTATATGCACAAAGCATCGCTGTACCGTGCCGCAGCTTATGCGATATATCGGGCAGAAAATCATCGTATGCCGGAACAGATAACCCGTCATCGCCGCATGAACTTATAAGCTCCCATACCCTGTTTAATGGCGGTGATTCCGTGATATTCCCGCCGTGTGACGCATCGCAGCAGGGAGAGGTCAGCTTCATTATAACACATTCCCTGATGCTGAAATTTCCGGCGGCCGAAAAAGCACTGCCGGTATCTGCAAAAAGCTCAGGCGGACACATTATCCCGGAAGGTGCGGTCATGCCGATGAATTCAAGAATTTCCTGAGTATCGCAGCCGTCCGAAAGCATTATCGTCATGTCGGAATAATACTTTACCGCTGCGGCGGTCGGTTTGCCGCTGCTGTCAAGCTGAAGGTAAAAATCCGCAAAGCTGTAGCCGGTGCCGTAGCTTTTCAGCAGGCAGGCTATGCGGCAGGCAAAAATGCTGCTCTGCCTGACATACTCTGCAAGCCTGTCTTTCAGTTCATTGTCAACATATCTTATCATACCGTTATCGCTTACATTCCCTGTATTCTTGCGGCCGCAGACCTTGCAAGCCTGAACACGGCTTCCATATCATCTGTTGATGCAAGGCTGCCTGATGCGTGAAGATATCTGCACGGAACGGATATGGCAAGCGTTCTGACGCCGCCGCGTGATGAATGTATCGCTCCTGCATCGTTGCCGCCGGCTATTTTTGTCTTTGTCTGGAATTTAATGCCTTCCTGCTCTGCGCATTCCTTTGCAATGCGGTAAAACTCCTTATCGTATATTGTCGCCCTGTCCATAAATGTGACAACGGCGCCGCCGCCGACAAGACATACACGGTCCTCATTCTCAGAATAAGGCACATCGGCCGCAGTGGTGGCCTCTATCACGATGGCATTATCGGGAGCGACCGAAAAAGCCGCACATTTTGCGCCGCGCAGACCTATTTCCTCCTGTACGACAAAGCTGAACCATGTATCATATTCCAACTCGCTCCTGATAAGCTCAATGAGCACAAGACAGCCGAAACGGTCGTCTATTGCCTTTGATATAACTCTGCCGTATCTGTTCTCATAAAGCGAGTCGAAAACAATGCTGTCGCCGGGCGAAACGTATTTTTCGGCTTCCTCGCGGCTTTCGGCGCCTATGTCTATAAGCAGGTCTTTAATCTTGGGGCTTTTCTTTTTCTCGTCGGCAGTGAGAAGGTGCACCGGCTTCGCGCAGACAACACCGTGCAGCTTTTTGGGGCCTACCTTTACATTCTTTGAAAATGCAGCGCTGTCATTGACGCCGCCAACACAGTCGAATTTCAAACAGCCGTCTGAGGTTATATATGTTACTATAAAGCCTACCTCGTCCATGTGCGCAGAGATAAGCAGCTTCTTTGCAGGTGTGCGCCTGCCTTTTTTAAAGGCGATGATATTTCCGGAAGCGTCAACGGTGATCTCGTCGGCGAAGGGCTTTATTTCATTGAGGATAAGCTCACGCACCTCACCTTCGTCACCGGAAATGCCGCAGCTTGTGCATAGCTTTTGCAGAAGCTCATAGTCAAGCATTGTCTGCACCGCCTTCCATTATATAGATTTTCAGAAGCGCAGCAAGATTTTCCATATCTTCAAGGCTGACGACCTCTGTAGGAGTGTGCATATTCTTTGACGGCAAAGATATCACGCCTGTTTTTACTCCTTTGCGTGAACAGGCTATCCTGTCGGCATTGGTTCCGGTAGCACCGCCGCATACCTCAAAGTCGTATTTCATTTCAAGGCAGGATGCAATGTCCATGAGCTTCTGTGTCACCTGCTTTGAAAGCACAGGTGATATGCAGATTATGCCGCCGCAGCCAAGCTTGCCGCTTTTTTCGGGAGGTACGCCGTCCTGAGCGGCAAAGCCTACATCTATAACTACAGCTTCATCCGGTTCAAGAGAAAATGCCGCTGTTCCTGCGCCAAGCTCGCCTGTTTCCTCCTGAGAGGAAAAAACAAAGGATACCCGACAGGGCAGCTTTTCCTCTGCAAGAAGACGCGCGCATCTGACGAGAATGGCACAGCCGCTCCTGTTGTCAAGAGCCGATACGGAGACCTTGTTTCCGAGCAGCTCCCGAAATTCGCTGCACAGAACAGCCGTATCGCCAAGCGACACTATCTCCCTTACCTTTCCGGCAGGAAGTCCGGTGTCTATCCATATTTTATCACGTGAAAGCTCATCTCCGTCCGAGAGATGAGGCGGCATAGTGCATATTATTCCGGTCAGCTCCTTGCTTCCGTGAATTTTTACGGCACTCCCCGGAAGTGAGCGCAGGTCGATGCCGCCGACAGGTTCAGCCTTTACAAAGCCCTGCTCATTTATGCAGGTAACAGCAAGACCGATCCTGTCTATATGAGCATCTATTATAATATGCTTGTTTGTGTTTTCGGTGCCCATCGAAGCGATGATATTTCCGCTGCTGTCGGTGCTTATCTGCGCGATATTGCCGAGCAGGTCATTTATTACAGGCAGCATTTCATATTCACAGCCCGAAACGCCGCTGTCTGTACACAGCTTTTCCAGCAAAGATCTCATATACAAATTTTCGGGTATAATTTTCATAGCTTGATTCCTTTTATTTGTTGAATTTATTCGTTGTCAGAAGTACATCAGCATGAAAAGCCTTGTCGTCATAATAGTCCTCGGATTTCTCCTGCACTGACACGTTGTCGCTGAGTATGAAATTTTCCGAGCGGCTAAGCTTATATCTGTAGGCAACAAAGCCGTTGTAAGTGCTGAAATCTATTCCTGCAAGGAAGGTTATGCTTCCGTCCTCGGCAGGAGTAAAGTCACATTCGGCAGTCTTGAGGTAATAATTTGAGTTTTCGTCGATGAAAGCTGCTATTGCGCCGTTTTTGTCAACACTGTTCCACCTGACGGCTATATATTCCTTCAGCTCGTCCTCGCTGAACTCTTCTCCTACAGGGTACGGGTTTATAACCTTTATAACGGCTGTCATATCGTTGTTGTAATCGACCGAAAGTGAAAAACCGTTTATATATATGTTATTCTTTTCCTGCTTGGAGAGGTAGTCGCTGAGAGAAAGAACATCGTCAAAAAGTCCGGTCACGCTTATTTCCGCTGTAGTACAGTAAAGCGTATCGCTGCCCGCTACAGGGGCATATTCAGCCGCTGTAACAGTAAGATTCTCTATCTTGCTTTTGCCGACAAGCTCCTCCAGTTCGGATGCGCCCCAGAACTTCATGTCTACAGAGGGCGATACGGGCTTTGAGGGTGAAACAGGCTTAGACGGTTCTTCGCTTTCTGCGCTTTCTGCGCTTTCTTCACTGCTTTCATCCGGCTGCTCACTTTTTGCCGATACCTGAGAAGCCTGTGAGGTTTCTGACGGTTTGCTTTTCTGTTCTGAGCTTTCCTTATTATTTTTTGAGCCGCAGCCGCAGAGCATTGTCAGTGTAAGCGAAGCAAGCACGGCAAGGCAAAGTATTCTTTTTTTCATCGGACGAACTCCTTCCATTATTTCAGCTCATTGACAAGCCTTTTGAAGTGCAGACCCTTTTCTGCAAAATTCTTGTACATATCAAAGCTTGCACTTGCAGGTGACATCGAAACGATATCGCCGCTTACAGCATTGGCTCTTGCGGCATTTACTGCTTCCTCCATGCTGTTCACACGTATGATAACGGGTGAGCCCTCCTTATAGTCTGCGGCGGCTCTTGTGGCAGCTTCTATCTTGTCTGCCGTAGCTCCGAAGAGAATGAGCACCTTTACCTTTCCGGGCACTACCTGCCCCATCTCATCGTATGAAAGGTGTTTGTCGTAGCCGCCGGCAATGAGGATTATCTTCCTGTCGTAAAGTGAAAGTGTACCCTTCACGGTTCTTGTGGGGCTTGTACCGATAGCATCGTTATAGTATTTTACTCCGTCAAGCTCTCTTACAAGCTCAGCGCGGTGCTCTACTCCGCCGAAATCAACTGCGACATTCTTTATTGTTTCGGGAGTCACCATTCCCCACACTGCCGAAACAGCAGCAAGATAGTTTTCTATGTTGTGAAGTCCGGGTATTTTTATATCGGATGCATTCATAATTACGGTCTCGTTTCCGTGACAGTTCATTATTATCTCACCGTCCGCGGACATATATGCGCCGTTTCCGACCTTTTGCCTTCTGGAAAATTTAAGAGTTTCGCCTCTTGTATATTCCTCGAATGAATTTGAAATATCGTTGTCAAGGTTGAGCACAGCACGTCCGAAAGCGTTCTGATGAAGAACGATATTTTTCTTTGCGTCGATATACTCCTGCATATCCTTGTGGATATCAAGGTGGTTTGGCGCAAGGTTAGTCACCACGGCTATATCCGGACTTTTCCTCATGGAAATGAGCTGAAAGCTTGAAAGCTCGACCACTGCAACATCTTCCGGCGCGATGCTCTCTATATCGGGAAGCAGCGGTCTGCCGATATTGCCGCCCAGATGTACGGTATAGCCCTGAGCTTTCAGCATTTCGGATATTATGGTAGTGGTAGTAGTTTTGCCGTCGCTGCCTGTTACCGCTATAGTTTTGCACGGGCAGAGGTCAAAGAACACCTCCATTTCGCTTGTAACTGCGGCGCCGTTTTTTCTTGCCTCCGTAAGCTCGTCCATATAGAACCTCATGCCGGGTGTACGGAAGATCATATCCGCATCAAGTCCGGTGAGATAGCCTTCACCAAGATGAAGCTCTGCGCCGTACTGTTCTGCAAGCTGTGCATTTTCTCCAAGAGCCTCCCTCCCGCGCTTGTCGCAAGCCATAACAAAAGCTCCGTATTTGCCAAAAAGCTTTATCAGCGGAAGGTTACTGCCGCCGATACCGCAAAGAGCTATTCTTTTGCCCTTCAGACCTTCAAGAAATCTTCTTATATTATTTTCCATAAAAAGCCATCTCCCTGAATAATTTTACATACTTTATTATTATATTATATTTTTCTTCCAATTTCAAGCGGCCGGCACGGAAATCAATTTAGCGCCGGCGAGTTACACGGGGGCTCTATTGTAATTTTGTGATACTGCCTGCTGTAAATTTTAAAAATTGATTTCCCTGCGAGCCGCCGGCGCTGATTTACTTTCCGCGGCGGCATTGACTGCAGTATGTGTTGAACAAGCAGCGTAACCATAAAAATATATACTTGTGAGGTATTTAAACTTTAACTTTTCATATTTGATTTTTCACTTTCATTTCATACAAAAACGCAACGCCCTGTATGTTTATTTTTACAATGCTCGCAGCTTGTATCAAAAACATCGGAAAATAACCACTTTTTTGGAGGATTATCATGTTGACAATTTAGCAAAAAAAAGTTATATTTATCTCAGGTCATCTGATATACTGATATTATAAATGTCAGATGCTTTATATATATAGGACATTCAGACATGCTTTATGATATGAAAGGATGATACTATGAATAACGGCAATTTCAACGGCTATGACCCCAACAACAGAAACCAGAACGGTTACAGCCAGGGTTTCATGGGCAGCTATGATCCGAACGCAAATGCACCTTATCAGGCAAATAATTATCAGGATAATTCCTCAACTCAGGGTTACAACCCCTATGATGGAGGAACCTACGGAAATCCCAACCCCAACGGATACAACGCTTATCAGCAGCCGCAGAACGGCTACAACGCTCAGTTTCAGGGCGGATATTCACAGAATCCCGGATTCAATGCTGCTCCGGCAGGCGTTAATGCAGGCGCTGCAGCAGGCACAGGCACAATGACACTTGCAGATTACAGCAAGAAGATCTTCCTGTGGATGGGCGCCGGTCTCGGACTTACATTCTTTGTTGCTCTGGGACTTATGCTTTATCTTACCTCAGGCTCTGAGCTTGACCTTTATCTCAAGTTTACAAATATGCTCCCCGTTTTCTACGGCGGCATTATAGTTGAGCTGGTTCTTGCT
Organism: uncultured Ruminococcus sp.; assembly: GCA_902802105.1. Taxonomy (GTDB): domain Bacteria; phylum Bacillota; class Clostridia; order Oscillospirales; family Acutalibacteraceae; genus UBA1213. The sequence goes on along the minus strand of CADCKR010000017.1, from coordinate 28,336 downwards.
TTCGTACTCAGTCTCTTTGTAAAGAAGCTTCCCTATGGCGCAAGTCTTGGTTTGTTTATTGCTTATTCGATCGTCAGCGGCGTTACGTTTACGCCTATCCTTTGCGTTTATGACGCAGGCTCCGCTATATTCGCATTTGCGGCTGCGGCTGTGCTGTTCGTTTCATTTGCTATCTACGGTATCGTTACCAAGCGTGACCTTTCAAAGCTTGGTCCGCTGCTTATGATCGGTCTTATCGTACTGATCCTCTTCTCAGTCATCGGTATTTTCGTACACATGAGCTGGGCTTCGATCATTATTGCTCTCATCGGCATTGCGATCTTTATCGGTCTTACTGCTTACGATACTCAGAAGATCAAGGCAAGCTACAACGCTTATTCAGGCAACGACGAAATGCTCAAAAAGCTTTCTGTCAACCTTGCGCTTCAGCTCTATCTTGACTTTGTAAATCTCTTTATTTACATTCTCAAGCTCATGGGCAAAGCAAGAAGATAGTAGATAGTGGGCGGCAGTTTGCCGCTTGAACCTCGGAACAGTTAATTCTGTTCCGAGGTTTTTTTGCGTCAGCTTGCTGCCGGGCAGGGGAGCGCAGGCTCTGCGCCGGCAAAAAAATTTTTCTTTTCATATTGACAAATCTGTAATTACTGTATATAATGTATATATACAGTATGAACTGAATATACTCAGCTGAGGAGGTGCCGGATTGCTTATATTTATCGACAGCAGAAGCGGAGTGCCTATTTATGACCAGATATGTCAGAAAATAAAGGAGCTTATTATCAGCGGCGAGATCAAAACAGATGAAATGCTGCCGTCTATAAGGAACTTGGCAAAGGAACTGCGCATCAGCGTGATAACTACCAAAAGAGCCTACGAGGAGCTTGAAAGGGAAGGATTTGTTTATACAGTTCCGGGAAAGGGCTGCTTTGTTTCGGGCAATAACGCCGAGCTTATGCGTGAGGAAAATCTGAAAAAAATCGAGAAACAAATATGTCAGATAATAAGCCTTGCAAGAAGCTGTAATTTGACAAAGGACGACCTGATCGAAATGATTGTGACTGAAATGGAGGAGTAATTTATGAACGCTATAGAGATCAAAGGACTGTGCAAGAGTTTCAAGGATTTTAAAATAGATGATCTTAGCCTGAATGTACCCGGCGGCTGCGTAGTAGGCCTTGTGGGCGAGAACGGCGCAGGAAAAAGCACTACCATAAAGCTTATCCTTAACCTGCTGAGAAAGCAGAGCGGCAGCATAAAGATATTTGGCAGAGATAACGTAAAGGAGCTTGACAGCGTAAAGGAGGATATCGGCGTTGTATTTGACGAATGCTGCTTTCCGCTTGAACTGAACCCGAAAAATCTTTGCAGTATATTCCGTGCCGCTTATAAGAACTGGGATGACGAAGCCTATACCGGTTATTTAAAGAAATTTGAACTGCCGGAGAAAAAGAAAATAGGCTCATTTTCAAGAGGAATGAAAATGAAGCTTTCGATAGCCGCTGCACTTTCACATCATGCAAAGCTGCTCGTGCTTGACGAAGCCACAAGCGGTCTTGACCCTGTAGTGCGTGACGATATTATAGATATCCTGCTGGAATTTATATCTGACGATGAGCATTCAATACTTATTTCTTCACACATAGTCAGCGACCTTGAAAAAATATGCGACTATATCGCCTTCATGCACAAGGGAAAGCTTATGCTGTACGAAGAAAAGGACAAAATATACGAGCAATATGTTGTAATACACTGTACCGAAAATGAACTGAACAGCATAAAGCCCGAAGCTGTCATCGGCAGGAAGGTGGGCACATTTGGCGCAGAGGCTATTGTACTAAAGGATAATGTGCCCAAAGACATACAGTCTTATCCTGTGGATATCGAAAAACTCTTTGTGTTTATGGTAAAGGAGAGTACATGATATGAAAAGCGTTTTTCTCAAAACTCTTTTATCCGCAGCAAAGTTTCCGGCTTTCCTGATACTTGCTTTATTTTTTATTTTTCCGATATACATCTGCTTTAATGTGGACGCCCTGCAGAACACACTTGCAGATATGTTCTCTATTGGTACTATGCTTTCAATGATAGGCAGTTTTTTCTCGTTATCCATGCATTTCGGCGAAGAAACAACAGGCTGGAACAAATTCCTGCTCACAACGCCTGTTACACGAAAACAGATCATAAACAGCAAATATCTTATGACGGCAGTTATGTCTGTCCTGTATATACTTATGTCAACACTGCCTTCCGTTGTTCTTATGATAAAAACTACAGGCTTTGATTTCAGGGAATGGCTGTTCATTTTTTCCGCTCTTACGGGAATATGTATATTTATGCTTTCGTTCACCATACCTATATCCGTAAAATTCGGCAATATAGCAGGCAGTGTAATATTTGTTATCGTTTTTATGGCGATTCTGTCAGGCGTAGTGATAGCTTCTGCATTACTTGGCAAAAACGAAGAAATTCTGAGTGCGGCAAACGGTCTGATCCATACAGACAAGTATATAATTTCAGCCGCTATACTTTCGGTCTGTGTTGTGCTTACAGTGATCTCACTGCTGATCTCAAGGGCTGTTTACAAAAAGAAGGAATTCTGAGGAGGTATAAATATGAAGGGCTTGATGCTGAGATGGTTATACGGTATTAAAAGACCGTTTTTTATAGCTCTGTTTGCGTCTTTGATAATTTGTCTGGCTTTCGCATCGCTGGTACCTTTATTTCTTGAAAAGAACCATGATGTTCCCAAGGTATTTGACCCGAGTATGTGGCTTTCAACAATGTTTATAGGAGTAATACTCTCCTCCATGCCGATCATGCCGATCATTTCGGATTACAGTTCGCCATGCTTCGTAAAATATATTGCTGTCATGCCTGTTTCACATAGAAAATATATTTCTGCCCTGTTTCTTTATTTCGGGATCTTCACGCTGTTTTGTTCAATCATATGCACGATTATGCCTATCTGTTACATGATCGCTTCCGACACCTTCGAGTGGAAATTTCTTGTGCTGGGTTTCAGCTTTGTTTTCAGCGTTGATCTCTTCGTAGTGCTTATGCTGATATTGATAGAGGTTGCCGTCAGCAGCAAAATAATAAAGTTTATTCTCAGCCTTGTCATTTCGGTCGGAACAATGTTTTGCATTGTGTCGCAAAATCCTGAAGACCCTTTTATAAAAAATCTTAACGAGCTGATCACCAACGGAAATTATTATTTTATGTCACTGGGAATGTTTGTGATAACAGCGGCATTGGCGGCAGTGATATGGTGCATATCCTGTATGTTCTACAAAAGGAGAGAATTCTGATTCATTTATGAACAAAAGAGAGCTTTTGTGATAATGCCTGCCGCAAATTTTAAGATATATCCAGACATGATAAAATAACATAACGGACGGAGACACGCAGGATATGCGCGCTTCCGTCCGTTTTTCTGCAAATTATTTCTTGACAAAATAGCCGCCTTTAAATAAATTTGACGACATTTTGCCGTCGCTGTACTGGAATTCTTCGGTATCTTCATCAAATGTTATATAAATACTGTTGCCTTCCGCCGACCATTTGCCTCCGTCCTGAGATTCACTCGCACCTCCACTTGTCATGACCATAGACACTGAACCGTCAGCATTAAGTACAAATTCAATGCTTAAACCGTAATCATCTACCATAGCCCTTGCAATAGATGCCTCTGCAGGATCAAGCGAATCGAAATCGTACTGCCAGCTCCATGTTCCTGCATACTGCGGCAGCGGAGTTCCCTTAGGTGTTACCTGAGAATCATCAATATCAAAGCTGCTCTCATCATCATCGTCATCATCGTCATCACTGATATCCCAGTCGTCACTCTCGTCCATATCATCGCTGTCTTCTCCGCTGTAAAGCGGCAGATCGCTCGTATCGCTTACGCCCGGCTCACGATCAATGACATCGGGCTCACTCGGCTGACTTGTCATGCTCGGCTGTACTATGATCTCAACACTCGATTCAGTCACGCTCGGTTCATCTGTACTCACTGCCGACGGAGCAAAGGTGCTCTGTTGTATGTCCGATACCGTTTCGGGCTGTGCATTGCTCTGCTCCGGTGTCTGACTTCCCCAGTCAAACGGATTTAATGCAGCAGTACTGACAGTGCTGTTTGCTGCTGAGTTCTGATCACCGCCGCCGTTATTGCAGGCAGCCATGCAGCCTATCATCACAGCAGAAAGTAATGCCGCAAACATGATCGTAAGTGATTTTTTCATTGTGATATCCTCCTCGTTTTTTATTATTTGCCTGATCTCGTCAGGTGATTCGTGTGATTTTTATGGTTACGCGCTGACAGCTTGTCCGCGCCGGATGTAATGCGCCGCGAAGATGGTGATACTTCAATGAACATCATAAAATCTTCACGGAAGCTTATGAGAAGCTCTATTTTACAAAGCTCATTCCCTGATAGTTCACGCTTATAAGCGTGTCGATATAATATCTGAATATCTCGGTCGCCTCGCCAAGTATAACATAAACATAGCCGTTTTGTACACCCCATGCGCCCTTGACTCTTGCATCACCGTATAAGCCTACAGCAGAACCGTCTGTATTCAGCATGATGCTTGTGTTTTTCATTCTTTCCTCGGCGGATTTCATCTCATCGGATGTAAGCTCTGATGTTTCAAGCTTCAGCGACCATTTACCCACGAGGTCAGACGGATGAGCCATTTCTTCCGTTCCGTAAGCGATGGAACTTTCAGCACTTGAATATTCCGTTTCAGACGGTAATGCACTCTCTGTAACTGACTGCTCATCTGTGCCTGATGCTCCGGACGGCTGTGTACTCTCTGTAACTGACTGCTCCTCTGCGCTTGCTGCTCCGGACGGCTGTGCACTTACCGAAGTATCATTGCCGGAATTCTGCTCATTATTTTGTGAAGTGCAGGCAGAAGCCCCGCAAACTGCAAGTGACACGGATATCATTGCTGCGATGATCCTTATCGTTTTAAAGCTTCTTTTCATGTTTGATTCTCCGTTTTCATTATTGTATTACCAACCGTAGTTGTTAAGATCAAAATTACTGCGGCCGTATGTGTCATAGCCGTAATCGTCATAATCATAACCGTAGCTGTTGTAGCCATAGCCGTAATCATCATGATCGTAACCGTAGCTGTTGTAGCCATAGCCGTAATCATCATGATCGTAACCGTAGCTGTAGTCATAGTCATAACTGTATCTGCTGTTGTAGCGGCTGTTCCGGTCAGAATAGATGTAATCGTAGTAAGGGTCACTGACATTCGCGTAAGGGTCACTGACATTCGCATAAGGGTCGCTGACATTCGCATAAGGGTCGCTGACATTCGCGTAAGGGTCGCTGACATTCGCGTAAGGGTCGCTGACATTCGCGTAAGGGTCACTGACATTCGCATAAGGGTCACTGACATTCGCATAAGGATCGCTGACACGGCTGATCTCATTAAACGGGTTCGATACAGTACTTTTGGGTATACTCTGTTGATATATGCTGTTATTGCCGGAAGGTTTCAGTGCATCCTCACCGCATCCGGTCATACAAAAGATCATAGCACCCATAAGACCGGCAGCAAGAATGATCGTCCTGATTTTTTTCATTTTGATTCCTCCGTTTTACACAAGCAGCACTGCATCCGCAAAGCCGCGCATAAAACAACTTCTTTTACATTTCTCCTTTGCAATATTATATATCAAATCATCCTTATATGTCAACCGTTGCTCCATACAACACATTAAAATCAATTTCCGCGGCGGCAGCGCAGAGCCTGCGCCGGCGAGCCGCCGGTGCCGTGTCCGCTCCGCTCGTTTACACTCGCTTTGTTCTGCTCATTCTTTAGTCATCCCCGTAGAAGTTGGTGGATCAGCGTCTTTTGACGAACATTCTTTCACAGATGCTAATTTACTTTCCGCGGCGGCATTGACTACAGTATGTGTTGAACAGGCAGCGAATTGGGAGCGGCAGCTTGCCGCCCGTGTAACCTGCCGCCCAAATTAGTATTTTACTTTTGACGAATTTTGTTGTATAATATTTTTTATATTACTATAGCGGCGGGTTTTCCGTCCGGCTTCATTATGAGGTGTTTATATGAACAGTGTAAGCGTTGCTCCATGCAGACTTGAAGGCTGCGTTTCTATGCCACCTTCAAAAAGTGCTTCCCATCGTGCTGTTATCTGCGCGGCTCTGGCCTCCGGCAAAAGTACGCTGCGTCCTGTCGCTTTGTCAGACGACATTGCCGCAACTATCTCCTGTATGCGCGAACTTGGTGCGGATATAACAGTAAACGGCGATACCGTAACTGTTGACGGTACAGCACTGCATGATTCTCTGCATAATAAAAAAATCACCCTTGACTGCGGCGAAAGCGGCTCTACGCTGCGCTTCCTTATTCCGGTGGCTGCTGCTCTCGGCGCAGATGCACGATTTATCGGTCACGGACGGCTGCCTCAGCGCCCTATCGGCGTTTTTTCGGACTGTCTGCCGGAGAAGGGCGTATCGTTCTCTGCAAAGGGCGGTCTGCCGCTCGATATATCAGGCAGGCTTCAAAGCGGTATATACCGTGTACCCGGAAATATCAGCTCACAATTCATTACAGGCCTGCTGCTTGCTCTGCCGCTGCTTGAGGGCGACAGTGAGATAATACTTACCTCTGAGCTTCAGTCTGCGGGATATATAGATATGACGACAGATATTATGAGGGTCTTCGGCGTTTCCGTCTGCCGTACATCAGAGGGATGGAAAATAAAAGGCGGTCAGAGCTACTGTGCGCGCAGCTATGAAATAGAAGGCGACTGGTCACAGGCCGCTTTCTTTATGACGGCAGCTGCTCTCGGCGGATGCATAACCATAGACAACCTTGATGTATCCTCGTGTCAGGGCGACAAAGCCTGCATGGAGATATACTCCCGTTTCGGTGCGTCCGTGACAGAAAACCCGTCTGGCAGCATAACCATAAGCGGGGGCAGTCTTCACGGCATAGACATAGACGCAGAGAACATTCCCGATATGGTGCCGGCTCTTGCTGTTACTGCCGCACTCTGCGAAGGAGTTACACGCATAACCGGAGCAGAACGCCTGCGCATAAAGGAGTGCGACCGTCTTGCGGCAATGACCGATGCTCTTACAAGGCTCGGCGCAGATATACGCGAAACTCCTGACGGTCTGATAATAAAGGGTGTCAAGACTCTTCACGGCGGCAGTGTTGAGGGGTGCAACGATCACCGCATAGTTATGTCTATGACAGCAGCATCATGCCGATGTGACGGAAGCATCGTGATCTCTGATATGGAAAGCATAAACAAATCATATCCGTCATTCTTTGAGGATATTGAAAAGCTTGGAGGAAAATATAATGTCATCATGGGGTAACAATATAAAGCTCTCGATTTTCGGAGAGAGCCACGGCAAAGGCATCGGAGTTGTGATAGACGGTCTGCCAGCCGGCGAGAAGATCGACATGGATGCTCTTCTACTGCAAATGTCAAGACGTGCTCCCGGCAGGGACAAGGCGGCAACTCCCAGACTTGAAAAAGATCAGCCCGAGATACTTTCGGGAATGTTAGCAGATACCACTACAGGCGCTCCGCTCTGCGCTGTTATCAGAAACACGAACACACGCTCTCAGGATTACGGCGATATGATGACACGTCCCAGACCTGCTCATGCCGATTTTACCGGATATATAAGATACAGCGGGTTTAACGATATACGGGGCGGCGGACATTTCTCCGCAAGACTGACAGCACCTCTTGTTTTTACCGGCGCCGTGTGCCGGCAGATACTTGAAAGACGAGGCATAAAAATAGCTGCCCATATAGCTTCTGTAGGAAATATATACGATGAACGCTTTGACGGCACATATATCCCAGATGAGCTTATGAACAGGCTCTCTTCATCGGTCTTCGGCCTGATAGACCAGAGCCGTGAAGCCGGAATGAGGGCTCTTATCGAAGAGTGCCGTCTTTCGGGCGACAGCATAGGCGGTACTATAGAGTGCGCTGTGACGGGTATGCCTGCGGGCATCGGTTCGCCTATGTTTTACGGTGTTGAGAACGTGCTTTCGTCAATTATTTTCGGTGTGCCTGCGGTAAAGGGTATTGAGTTCGGTTCCGGCTTTGAAGGCTCCTCGCTCAGAGGAAGTGAAAACAACGATGAATTTTTTTATGACGAAGGCTGTGTCCGCACAAGGACAAACAATCACGGAGGCATACTCGGCGGCATAAGCTCAGGAATGCCTATAATATTCCGGACTGCAATGAAGCCCACCCCTTCTATCGCGCTTGAGCAAAAAACCGTTGACCTTAAAGAAAAGACCGACACAACTCTTGCGATAAAGGGCAGACACGACCCGTGTATAGCAGTGCGGGCAGTGCCTGTGATAGAAGCGGCGGCAGCGGCAGCTATGACAGAGCTTATGAAGGAGGCAGGTAAGCTATGAATCTTGATGAGATAAGAAAAGAGATAGACAGCATAGACAGTCAGATCGTTGAGCTTTTCACAAAAAGGATGGAGTGCTCACGCAGCGTTGCAGAGTACAAGCTCGAAAACGGCATGAAGATATTTGACCCTGAAAGGGAGCTTAAAATACTTGACAAGGCCGAAAAAAATGCCGGTAAATACGGTTCATCGGCACGTCAGCTTTATGCGGCTATAATGGAGCTGAGCCGCGCTCTCCAGCATGAGATGCTCGGCAGCGGCGAGAAGCTGAGAAACGCTGTTTGTTCCGCAAAAAATGAGATACCCTACAGCAGCAGTGACCTGAAGCTTGCCTGCTTCGGAGTTCCGGGAACATATACCGGACGTGCCTGCATGATGGTATTCCCGAACGGTACGCCCATGTATTATCCGTCGTTTCAGGATGTTTTTTCGGCGATACAGCGTGATGAGGCAAGCTTTGGCGTTGTACCGATAGAAAACAGCACCGCAGGTTCTGTTACAGAGGTTTACGACCTTATGCTGAAATACCGTTATTATATTGTCTCGGCTGTGGATATTTCGATAGATCACTGTCTTGCGGCAAAGAAGGGCACAAGGTTAGAGGATGTGCGCAAGGTTTATTCACACCGCCAGGCGCTTCTGCAGTGCTCGGAGTATCTGCGTTCAAGGGGACTGCGCCACGAGGAATATCAGAGCACTGCAGCTGCTGCGCAGATGGCCGCAGCCTCCGGAAAGGACGATATTGCGGCTATATGCTCAAAGGACGCTGCAAGGGAGTACGGCCTTGAGGTGCTTCTGACAGGATTTCAGAATTCACCCGACAACACAACACGTTTTCTTGTTATATCCAAGGAGCTTTATATCGAGAATGATGCTGACAAAATAAGCCTGTGCTTTTCACTTCCGCACCGTACAGGTTCGCTCTACAACATTTTGTGCAGGTTTGCTGCCGATGGTCTCAATCTGACTAAGATAGAATCCCGGCCAAAGGCCGGCACGGGGTTTGAATATCTGTTTTATCTTGATTTTGCCGGCAACATGAACGACAAAAACACACTTCCGCTCATGCGCGCTCTATCTGACGAGCTTGCCGATTTCTCCTTCCTTGGCAACTACAAAGAACATTAACGCAAAGCGGACACAAAAAGGGAGCGGCGATCTGCCGCTCCTTTTTCAGCATAAAAAAGCTGCAAAGAACAGTATCTTCACAGCTTGGACGGTTCATCGGGCTTTCGGAACCTGTTTTTTTATTTTTTTTTCACGCTTGTATCTGATAAAGTCAAGCAGAGAAAATATACCTGTCAGGATAGCAGCTGCACCTAACGCTACAATAAGTACACCAAGAATTGAATGCTCCATTACCCAATAGAGGATGCCTGTAATGGTGAGCGGTATTCCGGCTGCCATAGGTATTATTATTGATGACATCTTGAATTTCTCTTCAACGCTGTCATCAATATCGCTCTCAGGCTGAACCTTTTCTTTTCGGAACTGCAGCAGCTTGTAGATCGCAACTAAAAGGAACGATGCTGAAAACAGAATGTAAAAAATGCCCCTGTACTGCATTGTCCGCGTCCATATCTTTGCAGGTTCTTCCGAATGCAGACATATCCTGATGCTGTCGCCTACCCTCCACGAGCCTTCGTATTGTCCGAGAGGGATATTTTTATATTCATGCCCCTCAAATGTATAGCTCACGAGAGTAGTTGTGGTCTGCATTTTCGATTGGTCAGAATCTTCAAAGGCGGTAATTGTTGCTGTCAGCTCCACAGCATCAAAAGGCAGGTCGTTCGTGCGTATTTGCAGGAATATTCCGAACGCAAGACACAATATTCCTGCAATGAGCATTACAATACTGCCCCTTTTACCTATCCTTTCAATGGATAGCTTTTTCATTGCTTATCCCTCCGTTGTGATTTCGGCTCCTTATAATCAAGGAACTGCACTGTTACGACTGCTCGTCTATGTGCAGGCCGACTGTCTTTCCTACATCGTTAAAATACAGCATTGCATAGCGATAGTCAAGACCTTTTTCTTCAATATATGCATCATAGTATGTTTCCCATGTATTGGTAAAGCTTTCGTATATATTTTCATCGGTAAACCTTATCATAATGTATACTTCTCCTTCGGGAGAAAAATACCTGTCCAAAAGCTCCCACAGAGCTTCCTTGGGGTCATCATCAGGCGTTATCACAAGACCGTTCATCACATGATAATTCATGTCGTCATCTTCACAGGCGGGCATACCGAGACTTGTGTACAGATCAAGCGGCTTATGAGTGCTCTGCATAACCGCATCACTCTGATTGAGGAAGCTGTACAGCGGATATACTGTCTGATCTTCGCTTTCTTTCAGGTTATCGGCTGTCAGGTCAACATGGTAGCAGCTGCTGCCAAGACGGATAATATTCCATGAATGTGATGCGTACATACTATTGTTTTCCCAGAGCGGATAGCCTGAAATAGTTATGCAGTCTATCCCAAGTTCATTCATACACCATGCAAATCCCTTGCTTATGCCCTCGCAGCGTGCCTTGTGCTCGATAAGAGCACCGTAGGCTGAGCCTGAATGGTCGGTAGTTTCCGTATAGGTAAGCGAATCGAACATCATGTCATAAACGTATTTTTCGGTTTCATATTCGTCCATGCCGTCTGTCTGTTTTTTGAGATCGTCAAAGAAAGCATTCATTTTTTCACAGCACTCAGCGTATTCATCAGGCGTCATATTATAAAAGAAGTATACGCCGCTGACGATATTGTTTCCTTCGCTCATAGGAGAGTAATCGCCCTTGAGATGTATCAGCTCGGGGCAGTCGTAGTTCAGCAGCCACATAAGCGTGTCAAGCTCATCCTCTTTCACTGTCCGGTGAAAGACCGCCTTCTCCTCTCCGTTTATAGCCGCATGATACAAAACGGCAAAGTTTTTGCGCTGTTCCTCAGACAGCTTATTTACAAAATATTTTCTGTCTATACCGTATATGTCGGAAGTATCTTCATCCGGGTAATGCGTTTTCGGCTCCTGAGATATCTCGCTCGTCTGAGAGCTTTCGGCAGGGCTTGGCTCCGGACTTTCAGAGACCTGAGAGCTTTCGGTCTCTGACGGCTGTGAGCTTGTGCTTACAGAAGGCTCCGGGCTTTCTGCCGGGCTTTCTGCCGGGCTTTCGTCTGAGCTTTCATCAGAGCTTTCATCCGGGATTTCTGCCGGACTCTGCACCGGACTTTCCTCTGTGCTTTCAGACACAGAAAATTCAGACGGCGTATAAAAAATGTTTGTTGATGTATAGGATGAATCAGAAGGCGAAACGGTATTATTGCAGCCGCACATCATCACGGCAGCAGACAGAAGAGATATTCCGATCAGACTTACCTTTTTCATAGCTTACCTTCTTTCCGATTTACAGCAGATCCCGCACTATGCCGTGTCACGTTCCTGTGTATGGTATGTTGGGGTCGTAAGGCGCATCCATAGAAGCATTGGGCATACCATAGCTGTTGTCAGGCCGTATTGCCTGAGCATCATTATCATAAGGTGAACCGGACGGAGCGCCCGGTGAGCATACACCGTATGTATGGTCAGAGAAAGAGCCGCTTTCTCCCTGATATGTATACGCTGTGTCTGCGTCTGAGTGAGAGCTGTCATAAGCAGAATATGTACCCTCAGCGCTGTATTCTGCATCATCAAGCCGCCTGTTTTGCTCAAAGATCGCGTTATAGTCGGTCTTGTCGTTTGCAAAGGGATCAACAGCGGCCGACACGTTATCCTTGCCGTCAATACCGCTGTAGCCGGCAGATGCTTCGGCAGCCCCTGCATCGTGTTCATCTCTTACTCTGCGCATATTTTCTTCAACGATCCTTTTCTGTGCAAGGTGTTCGGTAACCTTTGATGAGAAGATAGTTGCACCGATGCAGGCAACGATGAGGATAGAGTACACCACATAGAGGAACACCCTGTAATGTGGTACGGGGTCATTTGCGTAGTAAAAGACAGAATGGTCATCAGGACTGTATTTTACTTTTATTGTACTGCCGTATTTCAGTTCGCCGGACGAATTCTTCGGCACTGTTCCCGAAATATAGGTGATCTGTTTTTCATTGTCACCGAGAGAGACCTCTATCTGAACATTCGAGTACATCTCCATATCACTGCCGTTTTCCTCTATCGAATATGAATCGGGGAAGTTTATTATAGCTGCCTCAACTCTTGGCAGGTCGTCCTGAGGCTTGCCTCTGTTTATATCATCTTGGATAGTGAAATGCAGTGCAAAAGCAAGGATCACCACAAGCGTAAAGAAAAACACAACGAAGAAATACTTTTTGGCAATAATTTTTTTTATCCGTTCCAATCGGGTATCCTCCTAAACACGTATATAGTATATAATAATACATTCTGATGAAAATTTCAAGCTTTGAATTTGGAGCTTGGAATAGTGTGGAGCAAACTGTTAAAATATACCCAAGAAACCGGACGCACGATCTTTAGTGAATCGTTGTGACGTTCCCGAAAAGCAGACAAGTCAGACAAGAAAAATTGATCTCCGTATAAAATCAATAAAATCTATTTACTTATAGTGAAAAAAGCATTATAATTTATTTAAAATAATAAAAATAATAATAAGAAAGGAACGATCTTTATGCGAGCAAAAACACTATCCAGAACCGCAGTGCTTCTGCTTTCGGCATCTCTTGCTCTTCCTGTTATGATATCATCATACAGTGCCGTTTATGCAGCTTCGGCAGCGAAAGAACTCACCTATACCTTCACCGGAAACTTTAGTGACAAGGCAGGCTACGCCGAAGGACAGATCACCCTCAAGGCTGATGCTGCGGCAAAGTATAAGCTTTACTGGGCAGACGACACCAAGGCTCTTGACGGCTATTATCCTATAGACGAGCTTAGCATGAATGCAGGCGAAAGCAAGAATGTGAGCATGGGCTACCATACAGCCATACCCGCAGGCGCTACAAAGGTCATTGCAGTTACAGACTCACTTTACACAGCAGACGCATACACGGTTTATGACATACCCCAGAGCAAAAGGCTGCTGTCGGCCAGCGGAGATCTGCTCTATAAGTTCAGCACCTTCTCGGATGTCCATATCGACAAGGGCTCAGGCTGGTATGTCAATGCAGAGAACAATTTCAAGCAGGGACTTGCCTACAGCGTAAAGAACAATGCGGATTACATCATCGTTTCAGGCGACTGTGTCACAAACGATTCAGGCCCCGACAAGGAATGGGCTGCTTATCAGAAGGTTCTGAGCAAGAGTGATTTTGTCAATCCTGTATGGGAGTCTGACGGCAACCACGATATGCGTCAGGACGTATCAAGCGGTCTGAGATCCTTTATAAAGGGTTCGGGTACCGACGGTTCAAAAAGCGGTAAGCCGTATTTTTACAGGATAGATGAATTGACCGGCGACATTTTTATATTTATGGCGCTCGAGTTCAACAAGTCGCCTAATCAGTACGAGGAATTTTCGGATGAGCAGATCGAATGGGCAACTGATCTTATTGAGAAAAACTATCAGTATAATAATATATTCCTTATCCAGCATTCACCGATCGAGGGATTCGGCGCAGGCGACAGAATGAGCAATCCCTACTACAGCGGAATGCTCAATCAGAAGCATGAATCGACCAAAAAATTCAAAGCTCTCCTTGAAAAGTATCCTAACATAGTATTCCTTTCGGGGCATACCCACGAGGATTTTTCTATGGATTACAACTATTCTGACGAGAACGGCACTGCCGCTCACATGATACATACTCCGTCTCTTGCAGGTTCTACAATGCCGGATTCTTCCTATACCAAGCTTGAAAGAAACGGCGGCAAGGGCTTCAACTCTCAGGCATATATGACCGAGGTATACGAAAATGAGATAGTTTTCTACGGCGTGAATATCCTCAAAGAGCTGATATACCCCAAGTACTGCTACATCATGGAGGGATCACGCACACATCTTTCTCCGCGCATCGGTCCGATCGTAGGTCCTCTCCCGCCAAAGAATATTGATGTTGACATCAGGCCTGAGCTTGAAAAGGCGGCAGGCATACTTTCGGATAATTACCAGTTTGCATCATACGACAGCTATCAGGCTCTGAAAAAGCTTTACTATAAATACAAGAATGCCGTTATCGTTGATGAAAGAATACTTGATGAGTTTGAAAGCTGCATAGAAGGGCTTGAGGCCTATACAGGAAATATACAGGTATTTCCTCTGCGCGATGCATACTACTTTGTAAACAACAAGGGTTGGAGCAAGGTGTGCGCCTATGCATGGGACGGTTCATCCAAGAATAAGGAATGGCCGGGCGCAGAGATGACAAAGGTAGGCAAAGACGCTGAAAACAATGATATCTACATGATAGATTTCAGCCAGACCAAGTACAGCAATATCATCTTTAACTGCGGCAGCAACGAAAAGCAGACAGTCGATCTTTCGCTGCGCTCGTTCAAGTACGATACATTCTCAATAGCCGGAAGTGAAAACGGAAAGTATTGTGTTTCCAACTTCTCGCTCGAAGAGATGGAAAACACTCATTATGCACTGCTTTATTATGTAACAGACGAGCACGGCTGGAATGCTGTGGACACCTTTATGAAGCCGGACGGAAACGGCGCATATACCACTACATATACTTCCGGAAGCAGCAATAATTTCAGCTTCTGTGTATATGACAAGTTCGACGATAAGTATTACAGCCTTTCGGAAAGCGCAAAGCTTACTTTTGAAGCAGGCAGCGAGCACAGCTTCACTCTCGCAAAATCTTCTTCAAGAGGCAAGAGCATAACCATAAGCGGTCTGAACGCAAGCTCTCTCATTGATCTTGCTTATGATCCGTCAGCTAAGACGGTAAAGGTAACGTGCAGGTCTGCATTTGTACCAAAGGAGCTTGAAAACACCTCTTCAATGTCTGCCGAGAGCATCATTCTCGGCGGCAGCGTAAATATTACAGGCAGCGCAGACGGCGGCACAGAACCCTGTCAGTTTGCATTTGTAACGATGAATCCCCAGGGCAAGTGGTTCGTACTGCAAAACTACAGCGACAGCGCAAGCTATAAGTTCACCCCGGCCTGCACAGGTACCTACAAGATCCAGGTCAAGGCCAAGGACAGCGCCGGCACAGTCAAAGTAAAGGCATTTGACCTTAAAGTTCTTCCGGCACTTGCAAATACCTCGTCCGTTTCCGCAGCATCCGTCATCAAGGGACAGAGCGTTACATTCAGCGGCTCGGCATCAGGCGGCAAGGCTCCCTATCAGTACGCTTATGTCGTAAAGGCTCCAAGCGGCAAGTGGACGGTCCTCAGGGGCTACAGCTCAGCAGAAAGCCACACATGGACTCCGGCTTCACTTGGCACATATACCCTGCAGATAAAGGTCAAGGACAGCACAGGCACAGTCAGGGTAAAGGAATTCGCTCTTAAAGTCAACGCATGATAATGTGATCAATGCATAAAAAGCTCTCTCCGCCGCGGGATCATTCCGTAACGGAGAGAGTTTTTTTATGGTTACGCGCTTACAGTTCACCTGCGCCGGAAGTAATGCGCCGCGAAGACAGTTGTTTCAGGCGGCAGGAGTTCATATCAGCTTTATGTGCCGGTAAGCTCGTTAATATCGCCGAAGGTGTAGCCCATGTCTTCCCACTTGGTAAGAAGCTCGTCAAGTATATTGCAGTTCGTTTCGGAGGTGCTGTGCAGAAGGACTACCGCTCCGCTGTGCATCCTTGGTATAAGCTTGTCAAACGCCTCTTCACGGCTCGGCTGATCGTCATTGTACCAGTCAACATAGGCAAGGCTCCAGAAAACAGTGTGATATCCCATCTCCTTGGCCATTTTCAGGTTTTCAATGCTGAACTTGCCCTGCGGAGGGCGGTAAAGCTTCTTCATCTCATTGCCGACAGCATCCTTATACAGAGCTTCAAGCTCAGTCAGCTCCTTTTTGAAGCTCTCCTTGTCAGATATCGCCGCCATGTCAGGATGAGTCATTGTATGATTTCCCACTGTATGGCCTTCATTTACCATGCGCTTCACAAGCTCAGGCGAGGTCTTTATATAGTTGCCCACAAGAAAGAACGCCGCCTTTACATTGTGCTTTTTGAGTGTGTCAAGTATCTTCGCAGTATAGCCGTTCTCGTAGCCTGCGTCAAAGGTAAGGTATATTTTCTTCTGTGAGGTATCGCCAAGATATAACGCATCATACTTTTTCAGCTCCTGCTGAGAAGCGTTGCCGGTCGGAATGCCGCTTGCCGTATTGAAGCTCAGTCCCCAGTTGTTGTCCGAAGCCGCCGTTTCCATCGTATTGCCGCCCGTAAGCCCTGCGCCGATCAGCATTATCAGCACAAGCACCGGAATACACGTCAATGCCTTTATGACCGTTTTTCTTTTCAGTATCAGATACAAATCCACCGCCCCTTTTCGCCTTTCATGGTAAATAGATATGCATCAGATCTGTGATTATGCGTAGTATTTCCGCTCAGTGAAAAAAGCCTTTTTATCAGACAGCCTTCTCAGCCCGGGACGGTACTTCTCTATCATTCCCGCGGCGCTTGAAAGCATATACTCAAAAATAAATTCCGTCTGCCCTCGGTTATAATAGCTCTGTGTCAGCCGGAAATAAACTATTCCCGCCGTAACATCGAAGCAGAATGCGCCCTCCGGTATCCGGTCGTTTATCATGCATACGGCAAGAGCCATATCGGTAGCAGTTTCGGCAGGGACGCCTGTAATAACAGGCGCAAAAAGCGTCACAAGCATTTTTGAGGTATCTACAGAAAACGTCATGCGGATATCCCCTCCGCCGGCACACACTATGCAGGCAACCGAATGATCGCTTTTCACCTCGTAAAGAATGCCGTTTCGTTCAAGAACGCCGCAAAGAATGTTATAATCCTGTGAACAGGGCATAATTTTTGTTGACACACTTGATCTCTCCTTATTATACGCAGCAGTCCGCCGCCGTTATTTTTACGGACTGCTATATGTAAATTTGTCAATAATAAGTATATCACCTCAGCTCTGCATAAATGAGCGAATTTTGTTTGCATCAAGTTTTTTTGTGATATGGATTTCAGTGTCAATTTTTGTAAGAATCTTGATTATTTATACCTTTAATGATAAAATAGTTAAGGCAATACCGCACAAAGACCGCATACTGGGAGTGTATTATATGAAACTTCAAAACCTGATTTTTCCGAAAACAGGAATATGCACCGAAGAAAAACTTTATTTCCGCAGTGACGGAGATACACGGCTGATACAAGAAAAAAATCGGCTTGAAACAGAAAGTGATACTATCATATCCTTTGATACCTACTTTAACGGCTGTACCGTTGAGAAATGGCACAAATATACAAATGTAAAAAAAATAAGCATCGTTCTGCGCGTATGCGGAAGGTTCAGGATAACGCTCATGCGCAAGGAAAGGACCGAAGACGGCATTGCCTCAGAGACACTTGGCAGGCATATTTTCGGCAGTGACGGTAAGGAAGGCGTTTATACCTTCCCGTTTGAAAGCAGCTCCGACAAGGGGATATACAGCTTTAAGCTCTCATGCCTGAGCGATAAGGGAACGATCTTTGAGGGCTGGTACGAAGGCGAAACAGCTCCCGAAGATATACGCCGTGTGAAGATCGCCATAGATATATGCACCTTCAAGCGTGAGGAGTTTGTCTTGCGAAACGTAAAGGAAATGTACGATACCTTCCTCAGCGACCCTGGATCGGGAATGAGCGATAACCTCGAAATATTTATTTCTGACAATGCAAAAACGCTCAGCCGCAGCGAAACAGAGCTCTGCGACAAGATACACGTTTTCGGCAACAGGAATACGGGCGGTGCAGGCGGATTTACAAGAGGCATGATAGAGATAATGAAGTGCCGCAGTGAAAGAAACATCACCCATGTTCTTGTTATGGACGATGATATAATAATCAACCCCGATTCTGTATACCGCACCTTTGTACTGCTCTCACTGCTCAGGGACGAATACAAGGATGCTTTCGTGGGCGGGGCTATGCTCAGGCTCGACAATCAGAATATTCAGACCGAAAACGGCGCAAAATGGAACATGGGAGAGCTGATATCCTATAAGTCCGGCCTTGACCTCAACAGACCTGAAGCCTGCCTGTTTAACGAAAAAGAAGAGGAAACGGAATACAACGCATGGTGGTACTGCGCATTTCCTGCTGATGTCGTCAGCGAGAGCAATCTGCCGCTGCCTATCTTCATCAGAGGTGATGACGTTGAATACGGTCTGCGGAACATGAAGCACCTCATACTTATGAACGGTATATGCGTCTGGCACGAGCCGTTTGAGAACAAATACTCATCATCAATGTACTACTACATTTTCAGGAACAGGCTTATTGACAATTCTATACACTCTCTCCCCTACACCCGTAAAATGTTCATCAAAAACCTGACCTCACAGGTCAAGCGAGAGCTTGTATTCTACCGCTACAAAAACGCCAGGCTCCTTCTGGACGGCGCAAACGATTATTTCAGGGGCGTAGACTGGCTTATGAAGCAGGACGGTGAAGCGCTGCACAAGGATATAATCGGCAGAGGCTACAGGCTTCTGGATATAAAGGAGCTTGGTGTGCCGTTTGACCATGACGAATATGTACGTGCGTCAAAGCTGCCGGAACCCGGCCGAAAGCAGAGGATGTGGAGAAAAGCTACAGCCAACGGCATAATACTGCCATGCAAAAGAAAAAAGAAAACCGATATGCCTTCCATTGCGCCCACCTTTGCCGCAAGACCTGTACATTTCTATCGTGCGCACAGGGTGCTTCACTATGACGATTGCAGCGGAAAGGGATTTGTGACCGTGAAAAGCTCAATGAAAACATTGGGCATGATGCTGAGATTATGGTCGCTGTCACTAAAAGCAAGATTCAGGTACCGCAAAACCGCAAAATCCTACAGCGAGCGCGGCCGTGAGCTTATGGAACTGAGCTTCTGGAAGAAATATCTTGATATTGAATAAGGAACCGTTCAGAAATTATTTTTCATTTCTGCTTGTCTTATCTGCCATGCTCAGGGCACCAACGCGCACAGACCGAATAAAAGTTCCTAAAAAATACCGGAAAAGGAGTTATACTGATGAGCAATCCCGAAGTAAACGAAAATAAGCATTATGACGTAGGCATAGTCGGACTGTGGTACGGTCTGAATTACGGCTCAATACTTACCTATTACGCACTTTATGACGTTGTTAAGTCTATGGGGCTCAGTGCCGCTATGGTAAACAAGCCGGAGGTGCTCTGGACGCCTAAATACGCTGAAAAGGATACTATCGCAAACAAATTCATATACAAATACTGTGATAATAACGTAACTCCGTCATATCACAGCTCACTTGACTACCGTAAGCTGAACGATGATATTGATACCTTTATTGTCGGTTCCGACGTCGTGTGGAACTACAGGATATCGTGCCGCAATTCCGGACAGTTCTTCTTCCTTGATTTTGCGGATGACAGCAAGAAGAAAATAGCAATGGCGTGTTCCTTCGGAGACGGCTATAAGTCGCCTGACGTTGAAAAAACGTGGTCTGAACAGTGTATGAAGAAGTTCGATCATATCGGTGTGCGTGAGGATGAAGCTGTCAGGATATGCAAAGATGTGTTCGGCTGCAGCGCTGATAAGATAATGGATCCGGTTTTCCTGTGCAGCAGGCAGGTCTACCATGATATAGCCGCAAACTCAAAGCTGCAGCTGCCCGAAAAATACACGACCTCGTATTTCCTCGGCTCTACAGCGCTGAAACACGGCGCGTTCATCAGGATGTCGGAAAAGCTCGGCTGTAAGCCCGTTATCCTGCCAAATCCAAATCTTTCTGAGGAAGAAACAGGCATCAGCGAAAAAGACCTCTCTCTGCCAAGTGTTGAAGACTGGCTGAAATACTTTGAAAACACCCAGTGCTATGTTGGCGACTCATTCCACGGACTTTGCTTCGCGCTTATATTTGAACGTCCTTTTGTTATACTCGCAAGAGAGATACAGGGTCTGCCCAGGTTCCGCACCCTGCTTTCAGCCGTCGGACTTGAAAACAGGCTCATACACCTTGACGTTGAAGATAATACTCCCGAATACCTTGATAAGCGCATAGCCGAGCTGCTTGATCAGAAGATCGACTATGAAAAGGTCAGGGCAATACTTGAAGAAAAATCGAAGCAGTCACGCGACTGGCTGAAAAATGCTATAGGATCCGAAAAGAAAGCGCCGGCCGGCGACAAGCGCATAAAGACCTTCCGGAACGACAAGATGAACGGCATAAATCCCGAAACTGTTGCCGGTGTGCCCGAAAATGTATGTACCGGCTGCTCTGCCTGCGTCAATGTATGTCCTGCCGATGCAGTGTCTATGAAGGAAAACCCTGACGGCTTCATCATGCCCTGCATAGACCCCGAAAAGTGCATCAGGTGCGGCAAATGCATCAATACCTGTCCGGCCGTTAATGTCCCCGCAGATAATACAGAAGCTCCTATAATATATTCGGCTATGGCAAACGATGAGGTGAGAACATCAAGCTCATCCGGCGGTATGTTTACCGTTTTTGCCGATAAGATACTTGAAATGGGCGGCTATGTATGCGGCGCAGTGTTTGACAGCGACAATCTGGAGATAAGGCATATAATCGCAGACACTACCGACGGAACAGAGGCTATGAAAAAGTCAAAATATGCTCAGAGCAATATCGGCACTCTCTACCGTGACGTTAAAAAGCTGCTGAACGAAAACAAGCCCGTACTCTTTACCGGAACCCCATGTCAGGTGGCAGGACTTAACTCGTATCTCGGCAGACGCTATGACAATCTTTTTACCGTTGATATTCTCTGTCACGGCGTTCCTTCACAAAAGATGCTCAGAACATATATTGAAGAAATATCGGCACGGCCGGAAATATGCACCGAAGGAGTGCCGCCGAAGCCTGTCAATATAATTTTCCGTGACAAAATGCGCCACGGCTGGAGAAGCAGCACCTTTATCCGCATAGAATTCAGCAACGGCAGAGTCTACGAAAGCAGCCTTAAAAAAGACGACCCCTTTGAGCACGTTTTCCATGACAAGATTGCGCTCAGGCTTTCCTGCGCAGACTGCAAATTCTGTGCTTTCCCAAGACAGGGCGATGTTTCTATCGGCGATTTCTGGGGCATACAGGATATCGCTCCCGAAATGACCGATCATCTCGGAACATCCATTGTTTTCATTAACAATCAGAACGGCAGACAGTTCTTTGATTCCATAAATTCAAGGCTTCTCAAAAAGAAGAAAATGGACCTTAAAACAAGCGATATCAAAAAGACCCGTGTTTTTCCGATCTATCCGGCAAGCCCCAAGCGCCCAAGATTTATGGAGCTGCTTAAACACCATACACTGACAAGAAGTGTTGAACTGCTGACAAAAAATCACTTTGATGTAGGTCTTGCCGTCAACTTCTACGCAAAGAACTTCGGCGGCGCTCTGACACACTATGCGCTTTATCATACGCTTGAAGACCTCGGATATTCCGTCCTTATGATAGAGCGCCCCAAAACCGCAAAGTATCTGAGCGGCCTGATCGACCAGTACAAAAAGATACACATTGCTCCGCTTTATCCGGATTACGCCGTGGCTGAATCTTACCCGGACAAAACGGAAATGCGCCGCAATCTCAACAGCAAGTGCGATACCTTTGTTGTAGGCTCAGACAAGCTTTTTAATTTCTATCTCTATTCAGAGCTCGATAAATATACCTCTCTCGACTGGGTAAGCGATGACAAAAAGAAGATCGCTTATTCGGCTTCCTTCGGGCGCACTCTCGGCGACCCCAAGATACACAGGGAGCTTGCGTTTTATCTCCAGCGCTTCGACAGCTTCTCATGCCGTGAGGACAGCGGTGTTGTTACCGCAAAAGAGGTATACGGCATAAACAACGCAGAATGGGTGCTCGACCCGGTGTTCCTCTGCGATATGAAGCATTATCAGGCTCTTATCGGCCGCTGCCGGCGCAAAACTCCCGAAAGATACGTCAGCGCATACATTCTTGACCCTTCCGAAGAAAAAGCCATGATCGTGCGTTATTTCAAGGAAAGTCTTGATGCGGACTGCGAGACCTTCTCGGAATATAATCTTCCCGCTTCATATTACGAGCCTCTCGGCGACCTTTACAAAGGTCCGCTGAAAACCGAAGAAAGACTGCAAAGCATAGCCAACTGCGAATATTTCGTGACTGATTCTTTTCACGGTATGTGCTTTGCTATCCTTATGAGGAAGCCCTTTGCCGTTATCATCAACGAGCACCGGGGCGCAGCAAGGTTCTGGTCCATTGCAAAAATGCTGCATCTTGAAGACAGGCTTATCTCAGATTCCTCTGACATAGACCTCGAACTGCTTGCGCAGCCGGTGGATTATGACAAGGTATACGAAATTCTTGACAGAGAACGCGCGCGCTGCACAGACTGGCTCACAAAAGCCCTTGATAAGCCAAAGGTCGCAGCTTTCAGCGAGCTTGATATACTCCGTGAGATAATTGACGAGCAGGAGCAAAAGATCAACAATCTTATGGAACTTGTGATGAGCATGGCTGCCGGCATGGACGAGGAAAGCGCTCCGGAGGACAACAGCATGACCGGTTATCTCAGCTCACTCAAAAACAAAACAGACGGCAATATTATCGTTATAGCCGTCAAGGATACTACGGGAGCCGCGCTTGATCCATCTGTTTCCGAAAAGCTCAAGGCTCTCGGACTGAGCACAAACCTTCAAGGACAGCACGGTCACAGCTATGCTGCCGTCATCAACAGCGGCAGGGTCGTATTCGAGCAGCTTGGCAGCGGAGAAAGACCGACTGTTTTCAATTCCGATGTAGGCGGATGCAGGCTCTATGTTGCAAGCCGTGTTTACCGCAACGGAAACGAAGCCGTAATTGAAATTGACGGCAAAAACTATTCTGTCAACAGCCGCGGACTTAACATCGTGATCTATAACAAGGCTGAAAAGAAGCTTGTTGATTCTGTCTGCTTTGATACTGATGCCAGCAATGCGTAAATCAATTTTATGGCAGGCAGTATCACAGAATTACAATAGAGGATGATTCTGTGTAGTATTTTGTTCTCAAACATATCAAATTCAGCGGTTTTAGGAAGGGTTTCCCCCGTGTAACTCGCCGGTGCTCCAAAATCAATTTCCGTGAAGCCGTGATTTTACCTGTTGCAAAAAACAAATTTATGTGGTATAATAAATCTCTGAACAAACGCTGTGACGGAGAGAGTAGCTGCATGAACGTGTACAGAGAGCTCCCGGTGCTGAAAACGGAGCCATACTAATGCAGTGAAGTTCACTCAGGAGCGGCGCGGCTGAAAAATCGCATGAGTAGGCCGTGACGGTTGGTGTCGTTATTCACCGTTGAGTGTCCGTTTATTGCGGAAATCAGGGTGGTACCACGGAAAACGGCAGATCGCCGCTGTATATTTCGTCCCTGCGTTTTGTGCGCAGGGGCTTTTATTTTTCCGCAGAATTATTTTTATCGGAGGTTATTATGGACGAAAGAATTTTAAAGCTAAAGGAAGAACTGGAAAGCAAGATCGCCGAAGCAGCCGACCTTGTGGGACTTGATTCCATAAGAGTAGGCTATCTTGGCAAAAAGGGCAGCATTACCAATCTCGTAAAGGGAATGAAGGATCTCGCAGCCGAACAGAGAAAGACTTTCGGCGCAGACGTCAACAAGCTGAAGGAAGCCGCTGCAAAAATGATCGAGGAAAAGACCGCAGAGCTTAAACAAAAGCAGATCGAGCTGGAGATCAGGTCGATGCCTGCGTTTGACATCACCACCCCGTCAAACTGCGCCTGCGGCTCATATCACCCGATAACTCTCGTACAAAGACAGTGCGAAAATATATTCAGATCAATGGGCTTTACCGTGGAGGATTACTCCGAGATCGTGACAGACTATGAGTGCTTTGAATCGCTGAATATCCCCAAGCACCACCCGGCAAGGGATATGCAGGACACCTACTACCTTACTAACGGTCAGCTCCTTAAATCGCAGACCTCAGCAGCTCAGAATGCTATTCTCAGGAAGTACGGCCCTGCGCTGATCGAAAACGGTACGCCGATAAGAGCTATCTTCCCCGGCCGCTGTTTCCGCAATGAGGCAACGGACGCCTGCCACGAAAACACCTTCTTCCAGATGGAGGGCGTGATGGTGGATAAGGATATCTCTATCTCCAACCTGATCTACTTTATGAAAACTATGCTTTCGGAAGTGTTCCGCAAGGATATCCGGGTAAGGCTCCGCCCGGGCTTCTTCCCCTTTGTGGAGCCCGGCTTCGAGCTTGACATAAGCTGTCTTATCTGCGGCGGCACAGGCTGCCCCTCGTGCAAGCACAGCGGATGGCTTGAGCTTTGTCCCTGCGGCATGATACACCCCAACGTTCTCCGTGAGGGAGGCATCGACCCCGATAAGTACACAGGCTTTGCATTTGGTCTCGGTCTTACACGCCTTGCAATGATGAAGTACGGCATCAAGGACATAAGGGATCTGAACAGCGGCAGCCTGAAAGCACTTGCTCAGTTTACGGATGACGAATAAGGGAGGAATTTCAAATGTTTTTATCAATGAACTGGATAGAGGATTTCGTTGACCTGAGCGGTCTTGACAAGCTTGACCTCATCCACAGGTTTTCACTCTCCACAGCAGAAGTGGAAAACGATATATTCTTCAAGGGAAAGGATCTCAGCGGCGTTGTTGTTGCAGAGATAAAGTCGGTAGAGGCTCACCCTCAGTCAAAGAAGCTCCATCTGCTCAAGGTCGATGCAGGTGACGGACAGCTCACAGACGTTGTATGCGGCGCACCAAACGTCAGAGTCGGCATGAAAACGGCCTTTGCAAAGCTTGGCGCGACCATCGGTGATATCACTATCGCTCCGAGGGCTTTGGCAGGATATACTTCATACGGAATGTGCTGCGGCGAGTCTGAGCTTGGCATAAGCGACGATAACTCCGGCATCATGGAGATAACCGACGATGTTCCGCTCGGTACAGACCTGAAAGAAATTTACGACATTGAGGATATCATCTTCGAGGTCGATAACAAGAGCCTGACGAACCGTCCCGACCTCTGGGGTCATTACGGCATCGCAAGAGAATTTGCCTCCCTTGCCGGCAGGAAGCTGAAAGCTCCCGAAATGGAGGATCTGACTGTATATGACAGTCTGCCTGAGGTAGACATGAAGATCGAGGACACTCTCTGCAAGAGATACAGCACCATGAAGGTCGAGAACATAAGCAGGAATGTAAGCCCTGTAAACATCCGCATCAGACTTTTCTACTGCGGCATGAGAGCCATAAACTTCCTTGCAGACCTCACAAACTACCTCATGCTTGAAATGGGTCAGCCGATGCACGCATTTGACGCAAGAAAGGTTGAAAAGATCAGGATAAAGCGCTTTGACAAGCCCTTTGTTTTCACAACTCTTGACGGTGCAGAAAGGAACATTGACGAGAATACCCTTATGATATGCAATGACAACACTCCTGTTGCCATCGCCGGAATAATGGGCGGCCTCGATTCCGAGATAGTTGAGGACACTACTACACTTACGCTTGAATCAGCAAACTTTGACGCTGCATCAGTAAGAAAATCCACCGTAAGGCTCTCTCACAGAACAGACGCTTCCATGCGCTATGAAAAGAGCCTTGACCCGGAAATGACTGTTCCGGCTATTGCGCGTTTCCTTTATCTCCTGAAAAAGTACGACGGCGGCGTTCGTGTCGTATCAAGGCTTACTGACGAGTATGCAGTAAAGTTCCCGCCTGTAACGCTCTGCTTCGATCAGGCCTTTGTTGACAGGTACACCGGCATCAGCATCGACGGCGATACCATCGTCAAGACGCTTACAAGCCTTGGCTTTGACGTGACACACAGCGGTACCGGCTTCACTGTAAGGGTACCTTCCTGGAGAATAACCAAGGACGTTACAATGAACGCCGATATTATCGAAGAGATAACGAGAATTTACGGCTATGATAATTTTGAGATAAACACCACACGCTCACCGCTCTATCCTGTAAGAATGACGCAGGTAAAGACAGACGAGGAAAAGATCAAGGATCTGCTTGTAAAGAAATTTGCTCTCCACGAGCTTCATTCTTATGTATGGGCATACAATGACGAGCTTAAAGCTTTGGGCATACCGGTCGAGGAAAATATAAAGCTTGCCAATGCGACCAACCCGAATATTGAAACTCTCCGCAATTCGATCATCCCCACTCAGCTTTGTCAGTTAAAGGTAAACACAGCCTATGCTCCCGAATTCGGCATCTTCGAGATCGGCAGAGTAGTAAACGGTCTTGACGAGAACAATATGTGCATCGAGCACAAGAAGCTTGCGATCACGCTTTTCAGCAAAGCAAGCGATATGCGTGATCTTTATTTCAGAATGCGTGATATTCTTGCTGCCATTGCTGCCGACATCAAGCACAGCACTCTGACCTTTACCGCAGCTAAGCCTGCACACAGCTACGAGCATCCGGTAAACCTGAACAAGATACTGCTTGACGGCGCTGAGCTGGGCGTTATCGGCATTGCACATCCGACTGTAAGCAAGAACATCGACAAGAAGGCAAACATCGTATTTGCCGAGATAGACGTTGAAAAGCTTGCCGCCTGCAGTGACAAGGGCATCGTATACAGTGAGCCTTCAAAGTATCCTTCTATCGAATACGACCTGAGCATGGACATTCCCGAAGGAGTGCTTTATGCCGACCTTAAAAATTGTTGGGAGAAGGAAACCAGCGGTCTGCTGAAGAGCGCCGCTATCGTTGACACCTACGACACAGCCGAAATCCACAGAATAACGGTAAGACTTGTATTCTCATCGTCAGAGAGGACGCTTTCATCTGCCGAAGTACAGGATATCATCGACAAGGTAGTAAAAGACCTTGCCGAAATGAACGTCACCATCAAAACCTCCGCAACCTAAGCTGCATAACTTGTCAGGGGGACTTTCAAATGAGAGTCCCCCTGTCTCGCCTGTCGGTCCGGCCGGCGAGACCTCATACAGGAACAAAAAAGCCCGACAGATCATAATGACCTGTCGGGTCTTTTTTGTTACGTAATTATGCATTGGCATCTTTAAGGGCTTTTTGCAGCCAGACGCTTGCAATGTCGATCGCAAGATAAAGACTTGCCTTCTCACTTGACTTTACGATAGCCTTTCTCGGACTGAGGTTCGGGTCTGTGCTTATGAGCTGAACGGAAACCTTATCGGCAACATCCATTTCAGCAGCAGGCTGCTTGGATTTTATCACCATCTTGATAACATACTTGTCCTTCATGTCACCATAATAAAGTGTATCTCCGCATCTGACAAGCGGCTTGCCTTTATACTGAAAAAACTTTGTTTCAGCCATGATCTGCCTCCTTCGTTATTGCGTTATTAAGTCAGTATTCGGTCGGGTTTCTGGCTGTAACCGGGATATGTTATGATTTAAGGTAGCTTTTGAGCAGAACCTCAAGAAGGTCATCCCTGTCAATTTTGCGTATCAGAGACCTGGCGTTCTTATGTGTGGTGATATATGTCGGATCTTCAGACAATATATAACCTACTATCTGGTTTATGGGATTATAACCCTTTTCCTCAAGTGCCCTGTATACAGTTGTGAGAATCGCCCTGATGCTGTCGTCCCTGTTATCCGACAGCGAGAATATCATTGTCTTATCATGCATCTATACCACCCCCGCCTTTATATAATACCACATTATGCAGTAAAATACAATAGCAACAATGTGAATTTTTATTTAATATATAAATTAAGGCAATACCGCACAAAGATAGTGCCGCAGATGCGCCGGCGCAGAGCCTGCGCTCCCGTGTTAGTTATGGGAACATTTTTCATTCCGACAGATAAC
>CADCKR010000016.1:83887-86510 GCA_902802105.1 uncultured Ruminococcus sp. | reverse complement strand
AATATTCCTGCTATGCCCGAAAACTCTCCGTCCGGCAGTGAAAATGCCGAAGATATGAAAATAATAAAACGAAATAAACGAGTATCTTTGATAAAGCTCGTTGCAATAGCTTTGTCGGTGATCTTCGCTGTTTTCGTAAGCACATTTTCGTGGTTCACAATGAGCAGGGAAACCGAAAGTAACGGAATGGCTATGACAGCAACGGATCTGCCGTTTGAGATAGCTACTAAAGGTCAGTTAAAAAGAAATGAGTCTGTCCTTCTTTCACAGACTTCCGAGTATGTTGATGGCTCATCTGCGAATTTGAATGATTCTAACAATATTTCCGTAACATACTATATGGGAGATAGCCTTATTCTCAGATTTGATCCGAGACAGCCAGATAATCCTGAAACGACGGATGTTGATGAAAGGTATTTGCCTGATATCGGTCCGGGACAAAGCGGAAAGCTCAATCTGTATATCATCCCAAAGCTTGATCCTCAGATCAATGTTACTGTTTCGCTCAATATTACTGCTTTTGCTGAAATTGACAAGTATAGAACTGTAGATGTTACTGTGCTTGATGAAGATACAGGTGATCCAAAAATTGATCCCGACACCGGAGAACCGCTTACAACAACAGAAACACAGCAAGACGGAACAACCATAATCAGAATAACGAATGAAACTGATTTTGTTTCTGCAGCTAATGCAGCTGGAAATACAGAGGCAGCCGGATCAGCGAATGATTATGTTAAAGCGGCAGGGTATCTGAAAGGACATATATTGTTTTTTGGCGGTGAAGGTGATACTTCCGCAGGTACAGCCGAAGCAAACAGATTTTATTATACTTATCCATATACTACAAGAAATGATGATTCGCAAATAACTTTTACTTTTTCTGTACCAGCCAATAACAGAGGAAAAGCAGTTGAGGTTCCGATATATTGGATGTGGACCAATACTTTTGGTCAGATAGCCTTGCCTGACAATGTTTCAGGGCAGCGAAACGGTTATCCTGTTCTTGCAGATGATGCCGATAAAGCGTCTGTTTTCAGAGGTGTCATTGTCGGAAACGGCAATACCATTACCAACAAAAGCAACCACCCTCTTATCGTTTCAAGCTATGGATGCGTAGTAAAAGATATTGATATAATCGTCAGCGCGGAGGAAAATGCCAATACGATTGTAACCAAAGGCACAAAAGCCGTTCTTTCCGAAAACGTGACCGACGGCTTTTACGGCGCTGTTATC
This sequence comes from uncultured Ruminococcus sp., assembly GCA_902802105.1. Taxonomy (GTDB): domain Bacteria; phylum Bacillota; class Clostridia; order Oscillospirales; family Acutalibacteraceae; genus UBA1213. The sequence goes on along the minus strand of CADCKR010000016.1, from coordinate 85,274 downwards.
GGACAGGTATTCGGCGGAGACAATATCATTGACAATGTTACCGTACAGTTTGCACAGGGGAAACGATAACTCTTACAGGCGATTATAAATATCTTATTCCTGTCGGGGGTTATGTGGGCGTTGTTCTGAACGGCGGAGTAATTTTCAGAGGCATGGAAAATACCGGAAGCGGTCAGACAATGCGGCGCGGTACGGACGCTATCAAGGGTATCCCCTCGGACAGTACTATTGTCAGGGCAGGCAGCACAACAGATCTTATTTCTGAGACAAATACAAAATGGCTCTATGTCAATCCCATCATCGGCAGAGTGCTCAACGGCTATGCCATTACCGAAGCCGCGGTCTACCGCCCCTATGAGGACGGAACAAGAACCTACAGCGACGGTTCAAAGGAATACTGGCAGACAAACGGCACAGTCACATCCAAATCAAAAGACGAACTCGAAGCGGATCCCGGTCTTGACAGTACTATGAAGGCATCTGCGTCCGCCGTCACTATGCGCAACGGAAGCAAGCATTATTCCATCACGGATATCAATCAAACCGAGAAGGATAAATTTGTGATGAACGGTATCGCTGACAACAGCAATATCACTGTGTCCAGTGCGCAGGCGTTGTTTATTATGTCGCTGATCACGCAGAACGGTCTCGGCAAGTCACAGACGGGACAGTATTCACAGACCAACAAGGCAGTTGCCGCGACTATGGAAAGCAATTATCTGACTCCCTATAACTCATATATGGCAGCGCATCTTGCGGATTACAGCTATGTCGGCAACGTGGATTCTTCCGTTACAACAGAGCCGTCCGCTGCAATAGCTTCTCCGTCTACTGACGTAGACAAGGCAAGCAACGATTATTATAATGCAAAGACGAACGATAAATATGCCGGATCCGGTACGGATAAGGTCCCGCATATTATCAAGGAGTATACCAATACACTCACGGTCAACAGTTCAGCAGTATATCCCGCCTTTGACTGCTCAGGCGATACAGAACACTTCTTCAATCTCATTCTGTCCGGCTCAGATACCACTTTTTATCTTCCTGACAGCTACAGGGGATTGGGTTCGCTGATGTTTGGTGGGTCGCGTACAGATAACCTGGACAATTACAAAGAAAATGTTGTATTTCTGTACAGCTTTGACGGCGGAGAAAAGAATATATCTATGAATATGAACCTGCAGTTTTATAGTGTTGAGAATTATACCACTTTCTCAGGTAGTCAGGGTAACTGGAAATCGGGCACAAAGTTCACTCTGGTCGATTCGTCAAATAATGGTAAAGTCTATTATATGGGTAATTTCGTCGGAGGAAATACAGATCAGGTGATAGATTTCAGCGCTTTCAAAGATGAGCAGAATAATCCGTATGTACCCCTGCCGTT
>CADCKR010000016.1:0-83876 GCA_902802105.1 uncultured Ruminococcus sp. | reverse complement strand
AAGCGGTGCTTCGCTTGTACAAGTAAAGGATGGGGATGATATAAGCACTGCTACAGTATTCTATGATGGTCATTACTATAAGCCTAATCCCGGCAGCAGTTACAGTTACGATAATAATGGAACGCCTGTCACATATTCAGCAGAGGATACAAAATATGCTGTTACCAGTGTTTCGGCAAGTCCGGAGACATACTATCTGAGTATATTCACTCCGAAGGCAACTGTCGCAGTTGCTAATGATCCGGAAACACCTGAGGATGAAACTGTAGCCGGCGAACCTGTGCATCATTTCTCATTCACCTCTCCTGATAAGCTGACAAACAGAACCAGCGAAGATATTCCTCAGAGTAAGATCAAGGGTTCCAGTACGAAAACAGATCTTTATACCGGCGATCTTTATGAAATCAATTTCACTTCACTTAATTTTATCTCAAATACAACTAATGATCAGAAGATGACCGCCTCGAATAACCGTCTGACAGTTACTATGAATACAACTCTTCAGCTTACTCAGAATGCTAAAAATGCACATATATATGAAAATCTTGCAAGTGCAGCAAATGCGTCTATTTATCAGACCTTCCTTATGACATATTCTATGAAGGCTGATGAAAACAGTTCCCCGAAAGCCGGTATTCAGCCCGGATCATCGCCTGATGAGGGCTATATAAGCTATACTATCAATGGGGATCCGGTTACGGGAACGGGGAAGAAGATCAATAAGAACCTGAATTATATCGAATTTGCAAATGGAGTTAATCTGAAACAGTATCTCACAGATGTAAACGGTAGTGCAGAAATTGAAATGTCGGCAAGAATCGAATACGATCCCGGCAATCTGCCGATACAGTTCCCGCCCAATACAGAGGGAGCCAACAACGGCGTAGGAACCAATGTCATAGCGTATTCAAAAATTGCATCATCCGTGGAGAATATTGCCAATAGCTCAACACTAAAGAAGCAGATCAACAATACCCTGTACTTCAGTGATATTGATTCATCCACATCATTGAAGTATTCGCTTGATTTTGAAAAGTCAGGCAATGATCCTGCCGGGTTGTATAATGATCTTGGCATCAACGCATTTGAAATGTTCTCTGACACTTCTGTTATTAATACAGAAGCAAGATATGATACCAGCATGATAAACACCAGTGAAGATTTCATAGAGCTTACGATCAGGCTTTCTAACAGATCGGCATACGCAAGTTGGTTACCGCTGAATAAGTATTTCAAGTCGTTAAATGTATACGGTTCTGATGGTACGACTGATCTTCTGACTAAAAATGATCCTGATAATATAAAGGTCACACAGAATCAGAATGATTATATTATCAGGGTAAACAAGGATTTGTTACAAACCGAAGGCGATAAAGTTTATATTTTCCCGACAAAGCTTGAAGTCTATACCGGAAATGGCAAATTCAACAGCAGCCGTGATACGAACAATGATCTTATCGGTCTTATGTATTCAAATTATATGGTTAAATTAACAGCCGAAATGTATGGCAGTCTGAACGGAAATGACTCACTTCCACCATCACACGCTGAAGATCATCTTATTTATACCAATGCACGATTAGACCCCTCTATGATGTAAAATTAATATTCACTGCCCGGCAGATCATCACATTCCTGATCCTGCCGGGCGGCTTTTTGTGTTCGTTAAGCTTTTTCCGTGAGTTCATGTTTTTCCTCTCAGCTCACGTCAAGGTCTGTTTTCTTCCGGAATTTATTGACATGACCGATCACAGTTTATTATAATAATAGTGATAAGGCTTGATCTGCTTTTGCTTGTCAGACTTTAAGCTGAAAGGAGTATAGCTTATGAATAACGGTCACAACGGCAGAGATGACTTTGAAAGCTATAAAACAAACAATGGATTTGTTCATGGCGACGCTTTAAGCGGTAATTACGATGATGGGTCTATTGCCGACAGCGTGAGCTTCGACGATGGCTTCATTGGTTCTTATGATGAAGAAGATAATACATATAGTCAGAATACAGCTGATGACGACTTTTTCTATACGGATTATAATGCAAACGACAACAGCAGGGATCCATTCGCAAAGAACAATGGTATAGACATACAGTCTGTTGATATTCACAGGGAATGGCCTGTGGGGCCTTTTTCAGAAAAAGATCCGCGAATGGGTATATCAGGTACTGCTCCATCGTCGTCATACATATCGGGGATATTAAACACAAACCCTTATGAACATGGTAAGCGCAGGGCCGAAAGAATGAATGAATTTTTTAAATATGACTTTGTCGCTGACGGAATAAATGACCCGGAGGTTTTCGCCAAGGTCTTTCCGGGTGCGCGTCCGTCAAAGGCAAGCGATTCAAATATCGCTTTCTTTATTCTTCTTTTTATCGGCGCAATGCTTATTTTTTTATCACTGAAGACCACGATACCAAATCTTATTGATGCTGTCAGCACTCACAAGGCAGTAGAAGGGTATGTTGAGGTAACGGCAACTCTTCTGCACGTAACAAAAAATTCATATCCGGATTCAAAGCCATACGATTATACGATTGAATACGAATATGAATATGAAGGTCATAAATATGAGGATACTCAGACTGTTGACTTTGAGCTTGCACGATACAGGGGCTTTATAAAGCACGGTATTGAAGGCAAAACCTTCACGCTTTATATAGCTCCGGATTATCCGTCATATAATAAGATAATGCGTTTGCCCGTAAAATATAATACTTATATTATCTGGATACTTTTTGTTTTCGGTGTGGTAGTAGTGATAATCGCCTTTAAAATACGCAGTATGTGCAAGCATGGCAGATTTGTGGCATATAAGAGCAACGGATATACCAGACTGAAAATGTTTAAGGGGGATAAAAAGTTTCCGGGAACAACATAGAAATGCTCTGTTATATCGAAATTCGGCGGTTTTGGAAAGGCGGGGGAGAATCCTTTTTCCTCCGTGTAACTTGCCGGCGAAAAATTGATTTCTGTCTTATTTTTATAAAATATATTGCACAATCAATAAATTAATGGTAAAATATGTATGGTGTAATATTTTCTCCCGATCGGACATAAGAAAATCATCTGTGTCTATTGTACTCAGAGAAACTAAGGATGTGTTGTTATGACGGAAATGGAAATAAATCTGAATAATGCTTTTGATGAGATCGAAAAATTTCTGGATCGTATTATAAGCTCTGAACGTGCAAAAATGGACCGCATTATTGATACCGATGACGATGATCTTTATGATGCGGTGAGCCGTGAATACCGCCGGATCAGAAAGCAGGTTTCCGGATGGTCAAATGAAATAATGAGGATAAAGCAGGAAATGCTCTCATCCGATTATATGATCGTTGCTCTGCAGGATGTACCGGCAGTTAGTCAGTATGATGCGGCCTTTTCTGCCGGCACTCAGAACAATTATGCTGCGATCGATCCTTTTTCACAGGAAGATAATACGCTGAATCCGTTCAGTCTGAAGGATATTGCCGATTATCAGCCTGAACCATATATGCCTGCAGGTGAAGACTTCACCGCAGCGCAGCACACACCGGACAGCTACGTTCCTGAACAGGCAGCTGCACCGGCAGAACCGTTTGTACAGCCGCCCGAACAGGAAAATATACCTGCAGCACAGCACACACCGGACAGCTACGTTCCTGAACAGGCAGCAGTACCGGCAGAACCGTTTGTACAGCCGCCCGAACAGGAAAATATACCCGCAGCACAGCACACACCGGACAGCTACGTTCCTGAGCAGGCAGCAGTACCGGCAGAACCGTTTGTACAGCCGCCCGAAACTGAAACCGAGTTTGCAAAAGTTAATAAAACGGTCCCTCCTGCAAAAACAGCAAAAAAGAAAAAGTCAGGCCGGCCTGTGCTTGAATTTCCGGACAATAATATGTCTTCGGGAATTGCTGATTCCGGAAATACCGGATCAGGAGATGTCCTCAGAAGCATCAGCGAGTACGTCAGAATGTGCATGAAAAACCTTGAGCAGAGCGGATTCAGGTTTAGTGCGAATATTCTCACGGCCTTATGCAGCGCTGAGAATTCAAAAAGATTGTTTGATATCGGTCAGCCGTTTTTCTCTGATGAATACTATCCGGACGGTTATTTCCGTGAGCCGTTCCGTTTTAACGGACAGGAATATTATCTTGTTTCATTCTGGAATGAGAAAAGCTGTCTGCGCTTTGATGATTGGTACCGGAACATAAGGTCATTCCCTGAGCAGAGCGCTGCATCCCGCAAGCCTGAAAAAGCGCTACGGAATTATAATAAGCCTTCTGCTGACAGAAAGCTCTCTGATAATGACAGTAAGCTTCCTGATAATAAGCCGCTTGTTGACAGTAAACTTCCTGGTAATACGCCGCCTGTTGACAGTAAGCTTCCTGATAATACGCCGCCTGTTGACAGTAAGCTTCCTGATAATACGCCGCCTGTTGACAGTAAGCTTCCTGATAATACGCCGCCTGTTGACAGTAAACTTCCTGATAATAAGCCGCCTGTTGACAGTAAACTTCCTGATAATAAGCCGCCTGTTGACAGTAAACTTCCTGATAATAAGCCGTCTGTTGACAGTAAACTTCCTGATAATAAACCGTCTGACGATACTAAGCTTCCTGATAATAAACCGTCTGTTGACAGTAAACTTCCTGATAATAAACCGTCTGACGATATTAAACTTCCTGATGATAAGCCTTCTGCGGTCGGAAATAAAGCTCCGGCCGTTGAAAGTGAGGCGTTGCCTGCTGAACCGAAAGATGCACCCGCCGAAAAGGTCAGGTCAAATCCGTTAAAACGTATATTGAAGCTCAATCTGACCACAAATCGTGCTTCAAAGAAAAACGAAGCTTCAAAGCAGGATGCTCCGGAGGAGAAAGCTGATAAGCATCGTAGATCCTCAAAGAAAGAAAAGCCCGAAGCGCCTAAGCCTGTTAAGGCGGATGATAAAAATAAGGAAGCTGATATAGCTAAGGTCTCTTCTGAGGAGATCAGTGCTGCAAAAAGCAAGCCTGCAGATAAAGCGGTGCCTGATGAACAGAAAGCTTTAAATGAGCCGAATAAGAACGCTGAGAAAGAAGCGCCAAAAAAGCTTAAATTAAATATTGCTTCCGATAATGTACCGGTTGAGCCGGCTGATAAGAAAGAGCCTGAATCACAGAAAAATGATGAAAAGGCCGCTGATGAAAATATTGCTGACAACAAAAAGACACCCCACGAGGAAGAAACAATAGGCGATGATGTAGAAATAATTGCCTCATGGGATGAAAGCACTGCTGAAAAAGCAGAGCCCTCAGATGATAAGGAAACCGATGACTGCGCAGAAGGTCTTATCAGCTCAATAATTGAGCTTTGCGAAAAAATGATAAAGCTTGACCCGTATACCATGAGAGTATTGCCGTATAATAAGAGCTCCGCGCTTTTTAAGAAGCATTTCTTTGATATGCGGTACACACTTCCGATTAAAAAGCCTCACAATTTATCAAACGGAATACGTTTTGAAACGTCCGGAGAACCTGAGGAAATGGTAAGGCTTGAAGAAGCGCTGAAAAAGCTGCTATGAGTTAATGTAAAGACCGCATTTTTAGTATAATTATTAAGCCGTGTTCCTGCATTGTATTTTGCACAGAACACGGCTGTAATAATATGGACTATTTTACGGCATAGAAGCCGCTCTGCATATATGAATGCCATAACAGCTCAGAAACAGTAAAGCCTGTATTTTTCAGCAGATCAAGATGTTCGTTTATCGTGATCGGGAAATATTCTCTGTTGTACCTTGCAGAGTGAGCTTTTACTTCATCGGGCGTTCTGCCCGCCTCAAGACCGAATGATTCAACCTGCTTCAGCAATATGTCCTTTCCGATATCGGAAAACGGGGCAGTGTTCTCAAAGCATATAAACAGTCCTTTGGGTTTCAGCGCATTATAACAATTCCTGACAGCCCTTTCTCTTGACGCCTTATCGAAATAATGATGCGATTGGATGGCCGTTACAACGTCGAACCTGTTTTCAAAGCCGAGAGCTTCCGAGCCCTTACAGATAAATTCGCATGGATGCTCATTCAGCTTTTTTCTTGCGTCAATAAGCATCTTTTCAGACGGGTCACAGAGAACAAGCTCAGAAAGTCTCAGACATTCATTTGCTTTAACTCCGAATGTACCGGTGCCGCAGCCTGTATCAAGAACGGATATTTCCTTGCCGCCAAAATACGTCAGTATCAGCCGGAAGATCTGATCGTAAATTTCGTCATAAAACGGTATGACCCTGCGGACGTTTTCGTCATATTGATTTACATTAAATGCAGACCTGTTGTCCATTAGCTTACCTCCGTTATTGCTCTGCATTACGCTTCTCATCCCAGAAACGTATCATAGCGTCAGCAAAAACAAGCTCTCTGCCTGTCCAGCCATAAAGAAGATTTGTTCTGTAGCCGTACTCGGGAACTATAACATTATTGTATCCGGCAGTCTGCACGCTGAAAACATTTACCTCCGGATTCACCTTTCTGCGGTATTCCTGAATGAGTTTTGCCGCGTCAATATAGCTGCCGGTATCGAAGCCTCTGCTTTTATATTCCTGCTTGCCCTCATTTGTACCGTAAAGACCGCCGTGACCGGCCTGCTGGTCGGAATAAATAAAGATATTGTCCCAATGCTGCTTTTTATCAATAGCGTCACGGAAAAACAGCCAGATACCGTTTTCTGTTGAATACCCGACATCTTTGCTGCGGTCCTTGCTGATCTCTCTGCACTGAGAAAGCAATCCGTTTCTTTTGCTTACGGGAGTAACGATCAGCTTATCACCAAAACGGCCTACATATCCTTCATCGGAATTGCGGGCAGTGATCAGTGAGCTGAGGTTGTCTATTTCAGCTACTGTTATGCTGCCGTATTCGGAATTGAAAGTACCCCATGCACTGCCGGAATTATCGGACAGGCACATAGTCTTTCCGGAGAGCTTCGGCATATTGCCGCAGGAAATATCCATACATTCCTCAAGCGTGTCAAGAATGATACCCTTATGATGTACGTCACTGCTTTCGATAGCCTTCAAAGCCGTAAAATATCTGAACGGGAACTGCTTGCCCTTGATCACGCCGTCTTTCAGCTGCTGCATTACATTTTTGCACAGCTCAGGGTCGTCTGTTTCTGTAAATATTCCTCTGAGATTGCGCATGAGAGCCATGTGACCCATTTTTATTGAAGAAAGTATATCCTTCCATGAATTTCCGGCAGCTCTTTTGGTTTCCCATGTGCTGTCGGCATCATCAGCGGTGATCGTTCCTGTTTTCATAAGCTCATCAATAATTGCAGAGTTTGCATGGCATATACGAACCGTGTCTATAATGCCGATACCGCTGTTTTTATATTTATGCAGCTCATACAATGAGGCGTTTTCAAGCCTGTCGTTCCAGTTTCTTTTGAGAATATTCGGCAGGCTTTTTTTTGAGCCTTTTATGTAGAGATAATATTCAAGCTGCGAAACAGGCTCGTCCGCCCTGAGCATGACCTGCTTTTGCAGCCGTGAAAAATAACCCGGATATTCCGTGTTGAACTGCTGTCTTTTGGGATGTATCGCCGCTCTGACCATGATTATCTGCGGATTCAGTCTCATGTTGAATTCGTTTCTCAGAACAGCCGCCCAATCAATAGCAGCTTTATAATCATGATCCAGAGCATCGTCTATTATTTTTTCCATCAGCTCAGAGGTCTTCATTCCATTGTATTTATCCGGCAAAATACTGTAAGGCATGAATAAGACGTTTGTCAAGTATTTTCCGTCCTTTATTGCTGACTTGGCGAACTCACCTTTACGGTAATACTGCGGTTCGCCAAATATTGAAGATGCAGTTACCATCTTTAGCGTGTCGATGGGGGTGTATTCGTATGAAATACCGCCCATAAAATTTTCGACCGGCTTTTCTGAGCCGCTGTTTCTTTTTTCTTTTAACGATGGCGTGAATTTACTCATTTTTCATTCATCCCTTTCTGTTTTAGTGAACTACCCATTGTCTAAAGCCAATGGGCTTCCTGATTCAAAGATATTCCAGTAATACAAAAAAAGGATACCAACTGATGCTGATATCCTCTGATCGGACAGAACCGTGAAAGCTGCTGTCATTTTCTGCTGCGATCCTGTATATTTTTTTGAGGATACCGTGAATAACAAGACCGATATTTTTCAAAAAAACATATTGATGAAATCGATCCTCCGCTACGGTATCGCTTAAATCACCCATTATCCATTATACTATTATAATACGCTCACAAATAAATGTCAAGAGCTTTTTCTGCCTTAAAATGGAAAATCAGCGGTTTTAGGAAGGCGCAGAGCCTGCGCACCCGTGCCCGCTCCCGCCGGCAAGCTGTCGGTGCCGTGCCCGCTCCGCTCGTTTACACTCGCTTTGTTCTGCTCATTCGGCAGTCATTCCCGTAGAAGCTGGTGCATCAGCGGTGCTTTGCAAAGACTTCTTTTACAGACGCTAATTTACTTTACACGGCGGTACTAACTACGGTATGTGTTGAACAAGCAGCGAATTGGATGCGGCAGCTTGCCGCCCGTATAACCTGCCGGCGCAGGATTGATTTCCGTGAGGATACGGAAACAATGGTTGAAACTGCATAAAAAATATGTTATAATGTTATTTAATAATGGGCGCGGTAAGCGCAGTCCTGAATATGAAACGAGGTGATCGGATGATAAATTTCAAATGCAGCTCGTGCGGAGGCGAAATGACTGTTTCGTCAACAGGCGACCTTGTATGCAGCTATTGCGGCAGCAAGTCTGTTTTTACCGATAAGGATCTAAGCGACTATAAAAACTTCCGTTACCGGATGCTTGCATATCTGAGCGCTATTTCTGATCGTTCTGATCCGGAAGAAACCGATATGATCTGGAAAAACGCAGAGCAGGAACAATTTATCCTTGCGGACGGGCGCAGACTGAGTATCAACTACCTTTTCAAAGGAAAGCAGGACGATGTGACTATATATACGGCAAGGCGCAATGTTATATTTGTTTTTCCCAAGGGAGATATATATTCTGCCGGACGTTTTCAGGAGAGTACAGGCAGGCTTGACTATCCTTCGGCGGATATCAAGGGGCTTTCGGAATTTTTTCCGTTGTTTAGCGGAAGCTTTGAGATCGCCGGCGGACGCACTATGCTTTCTGTTTCAAAAGGAGAGGAGCTTTATCCTCTTTCGGCATTCGGAAGCCTGCCTCCTGAGCATACGGCGTGGATCATCTCTCGGCTTGAAAACCTTTGCTGCGTACTTGCCTACAGCGATATCGCGCACAACGGTATAGATATCGAATCGGTGTTTATAAACGCAAGAACTCATCAGGCGTATCTTCTTGGAGGATGGTGGAATTCATCTCAGGCTGAGGGCGGTTCACAGAATGACCTTATCATGCTGAGAGCTGCGGCAAAACGTCTGACAGGCCTGAACTATGAGCGTTCACCGGAACAGTTCAAACGCTTTATCACGGAACCGCCGGCAAAAAATGCTTTCGATGATTTTGCTCTCTGGGATAAGGTGATCGAGGACGGCTTCAAAGGAAGAAAATTCAGAAAGCTTGATCTGCTCAGCAATCTGAACATATAATAATAAATTACTAAGGAGTGTTTTTATGGGATACGGAAGTTATACAAGCGCGGATTGGTCAAAGCTTAAAAAAAGCAGAAAGATCACGGAAACTTCACATGAGAACAATGTATTTGTCAAAAAGTCAATGAATCCTAAGTTTGACCCTAAGTTTATTGACTGCCGTTATTCAAGGGATTCAGAGGATCATCCTGATTCTACGCCGATAATAATCGGTCTGGATGTTACAGGCTCGATGGGCTACCTTGCAAACGAGATAGCAAAGGAAGGACTTCACGAGACAATGATGAAGCTCTTTTCTACAAAGCCCGTAAATGACCCGCAGATAATGTTCTCGGCTGTAGGCGATGTTGTGGATGATGCGCCGCTTCAGGTAACTCAGTTTGAATCGGATATCCGCATAGCACAGCAGCTTCTTGATCTCTGGCTTGAAGGCGGCGGCGGTGACGGCCCAGAGGACTATCATCTGCTTTGGTACTTTGCTGCAAAGCACACCGCAACCGACAGATTTGAAAAGCGCGGCCAAAAGGGCTACCTCTTTACAATAGGTGACGCTGACTGTCACGGTACTCTTAGCTCAGAAAATATAAAAAGTATATTCAATGATAAATGCGAAGACCTGACCATTTCTGACATTGCCAAAATGGCAAGCGAAAAATACGAGCTCTTCCATATAAATATTGTAAACGGAATTAAAAGCAAGCCTGCAATTTTAAATAAAGCTCTGCCGGGAAGAATACTTTGCATAAACAAAGAAAACATAAGCGTAATTCCCGAACTGATCGTCAGCACATTGATGCTCTATCAGGGCAGCTCAATGCAGGATGTTCTTGACAGCTGGCCGGAACAGGTCAGCGCATTACTCAGAGAATCACTAAAGGCTCTCGTTATCTCGAATGATGAGGTTATAAAGTTTTGACAGAACTGAAAACGATCGCTGTCATAGGAGCCAACTTCGGTGACGAAGGCAAGGGTATGGCTGTAGACTACTTTTGCAATAATGTACGGGAATGTCTTGTTATCCGCCATAACGGAGGAGCTCAGGCCGGACATACTGTAGAATACAACAGCAGGCGCTTTGTGTTTCATCAGCTTTCGTCCGGTTCAATGCGCCATGCGGATACATTTCTTGCAGAAACATTCCTTCCTGATCTGTTCAAGCTTCAGGAAGAGGCTGAGGATTTCCGCAGCTTTGCAGGCTTTTTGCCGAAGATCTATGCTGACCGTAATTCACATATTACCGTTATTGACGATGTGATACTCAACATGGCTCTTGAAAGCTCGCGCGGCAGTGCGCGTCACGGCAGCTGCGGAATGGGCATAAACGAAGCCGTGCTTCGCTCCGAGGCCGGCTTCGGTCTGAGTGTGGGAAGAGTTCTTGGCATGACTTCGGGTGAGCTTGCTGCCGAGCTTTCCCGCATACGCAGAGAGTATGTTATGCCAAGGGCTGAAAGTCTCGGACTTACAAGCGCAAATGAATACGGCGAGCTTTTAAGAAACAATAATGTGCTCCGGAACGCCGCAGAAGGTATGCTTTCCGGAGCGGAATATCTTATTCCTGCTGAAAGTCTGCGTAAGCTTGCAGAGAGCAAGGAACGTGTGGTTTTTGAGGGTGCGCAGGGATTATTGCTTGATTCCGAAAATATCCGCTATGCGCCGCATCTTACATCATCGCGCACAGGGCTGCATAACCCGATGAAAATTTGCGCAGATGCAGGCATTAGGCTCGATATGGCTGTATATGTTATGCGCAGCTATGTAACAAAGCACGGCGCCGGACCGATGCCTTTTGAGTGTGATAAAACCGCGCTTGGAAATATTGATAAAGACCTTACCAATATTGAAAACAGGTGGCAGGGGAGGATACGCTACGGCTATTATGTGTCACCTGCTGAGCTTGCAGCGTCTGTCAATGGCGATGCAGGCTCATTTCAGGGTGAAAAAGCGCTCTTTATTACTCATCTTAATGAAACGGGCGGAATGATACGCTTTCGTGGGCTGGATATCTCTGCTTTGCAGCTGCCGTATGAGCCTGCATTCGGACACAGCATATCCAGGCTTTATTGTTCGCATACCCGCCGCTCCGATGACACAAATGAATACGATGTGAAATGAACGTTGCACCGATAATGATACAACGGAGGTCCATGCTATGGCAATCTTTAAGTGTAAAACGTGTGGAAACGCAATGAAAATAACAGGGGAAATGACCGTCTGCGAATGCGAATACTGCGCTACAAAGCAGCCGGTTCCGGGCAATAATAAAAACGCTCCTGTTCCGGATGCTCTTCGCAGACAGCTCAACCGCGCAAATTATATGCGTCTCAGATGTGAGTTTGATAAGGCGGAGCAGCTTTATTCAAAGCTGACAAAAAAAATTCCTGACGAGCCCGAAGCGCATTGGGGGCTTTTGCTCAGCAAATACGGTATACAGTATGTTGAAGACACTGATTCATTAGACTATATCCCTGCTTGTCACCGGCCGTCAACAAAGGCGTTTACCGAGGCTGATGAGTATAAGGCTACTGTTCGCTGTGCAGACGCCGCTCAGCGTGAGCTGTATGAAGCCGAAGCCAAAGCTATTGAAAAGGTAAGACAAAATATAATTGCCGCTGCCGAAAAGGAAAAAGCCTGTGATGTCTTTATTTGCTGCAATAATGACGACAAAGCAGGAAATGAAGCTGCAAAGAAGCTGTATGATAAGCTCACAAAATCCGGCAAGGCAGTATATTATGCTCCTGTCAGCATCAGGGATAATACTGCATCTTCAAAGGAGGCCTGTATATATTCGGCATTATGCAGTGCAAAGGTAATGCTCATACTTGGCACTGAACCTGAATACTTCTATGACGTATGGACAAGGAATGAATGGAGCCGCTTTTTAAAGCTTGCAGGCGACGGAAGCAGAACGCTTATCCCTTGCTGTATGAACATGGATGTTCACGAAATGCCGGAAGAGCTTATCCGCCTTAATTTCAGGGATATGAGCAGAGAAAACTTTGTTGATAAGCTTGTGCATGAGCTTACATCAAGTACTGCGCAGGTAAAAACCGAAAGCAAAAAGGAACAGTCCGAAGGCAAGAAAGAGCCAAAGGAAGATCACAAGGATGTTATTGCAGGCGATATCGGAAGCGGTTTTGTTCAGGATGAACCGGATGTGCTTCATACAGCCGAAAAAGCAGAGGAACCTGTAAATGATGAAAAATCCGATAACAGCAGAGTGATTTTCCAAAAAGCATCCCTGATAATTGACGGCAGCAAGGAGCAAAGCAGTGAACCTTTAAAGCCGGCATACATTGAGGCTATGAAGATCATAAACTCCTGCGCTTCGGAAGGTCAAGACCTTGTTGAGGAGCGTGAAAATGTTGTCAGGGCAAAGGAACTGCTCGAGACCATTCCGGAATATAAGGATTCATCAGAGCTTATAAACGCCTGCAGCGAAAGAATAAAAGAGATAGATTATCAGAGAGCCGTGTCGGGCTTTGGCATGGGCAACAGAAACGAAGCGTGGCTCATCAAAAACAGAAACGCTTTTATTTCTCTTGGCGACTACAAGGAGTCGGCCGAATATGCCCGTATGTGCGATGACAGAATAAAATCCATCAAATATAACGATGCGTTTAAGCTGTACGATTTATCGGATAAGAATATAAGGTTAAATCAGCATCTGACAGAGGATCTGCTGAAAAAATCCATAGACGATCTTGAAGCTGCAAAGGTACTGTTCAAATCTGTTGAGGGTTACAAAGAAAGCAAAGAATATCTTAAAAAGATCGAAGTGCTTTTAGAGGATGCGACCGAAAGCTATAAAACTATAACTACAGCTTCAATGCTCAAAAAAGGAAAAACCGCCAAAAGGCGCAGGATCATTGCAATAATATGCGCATCATTGATAGGAGCAGCGGTTCTGGCGGTTGGATCGGTATCTCTGATATTCTATATAATACCGGAATCCAAATACAACAATGCAGTGTCGCTTCAGGAAAACGGGAAATACGAAGAAGCCGCAGCTGACTTTGGTGAACTTGGAGATTACAGGGATTCACAGGAAAGAAAGAGCAATTCGCTTGCTTCGCTTGCATTTGAAGGAATGAGCGCCCAGGAAAAGGCTGCAATGCTTGTAAAAGGCAGAGCTTTAGCGTCAGGACAGATATATTCGGAAATACCGCTTATAGTCGGAGTTAAAGAAAATGGCACAGTCACTGTATTCGGCGCAAAAGAAGGCGGAATGAGCGATATATCGTCATGGAACAATATTGATGCTGTTTCAGTAAGAATGCGTCACATTGTGGGGCTGAGAGCGGACGGAACTGTAGCAGCGGCCGGAAATAACGATTACGGCCAGTGTGAAGTGTCAGGCTGGACAGGAATTGCTGCTGTTTCGGCAGGCAATTATCATACTGTTGCTTTAGCTTCAAACGGAATAGTATATACTGCCGGAAACAACGCCTACGGTCAGTGCAATACTGAAAAGTGGGAAAATATTGCGGCAATAGCTGCCGGAGATGATTTTACCGTAGGACTGAAAAAGGACGGAACCGTTCTGGTTACTCGGATAATCAACACGGATGAAACAGAACAGTATGATACTTCCGGATGGACAAATATTGTAGGCATCGCCGTAGGTGATGACCATATTGTTGGTCTCAGGTCGGACGGAACTGTATGTGCAGCAGGCAGCAACAATGCAAATCAATGCAATGTGACAAAATGGACGGGCATAACAGCGATATCAGCCGGAAGCTCTCACACAGTAGGATTAAGAGCTGACGGTACAGTTGTTGCAGCCGGAAACAATTTTTCCGGAAAGTGCAATGTTGAAGACTGGAATGATATTGTAGCCGTTTCTGCCGGAAACGATTACACGCTCGGCGTCAGGTCGGATGGCACAGTAGTTATTGCAGGCAGCAATGATTCAGCCCAAAAAGAAATATCATCCTGGAAGCTGAAGACAAACTGAAATAAATTATTGCATAAACCATAAAAACTACCAAAACGGCGGTTTTTATGGTTTTATAATTTTAGGCGGAAATGCGTCCCAAAAGGTGCCAAAAAAGCAGGAACAGGATTTTCTCTACCCCGAATGTCCCAAAACAGTAATTTTGAGACATTCGGGGTAATGCATTTTGGGGTCTCTTCCGTTAAATTTTGGTTGAAAATTTTTCTGTTTTGAATACTTTTAACTGTTGAAAGTTTTTTCTTTGTGCATTAGTTTTTGTTTAGGTTCCGATCGGCCTTATCATCCTGCATCAGACACAGAGCTTTGCGCAAATATAATAGCTCCCAAGGTTTTACTCTCAGGAGCTGCGGTTGTTTTTATATTTCTTTTCGATATCTTCAACGTGCTTGTCTTTAGTTTCATTTGATACGTTTGTCAATGGCTTTAATTTTGTTTCTATAGTATCTATTTCTTCTTTAGTGTAAACTATTGATTTATCCTGCATATCTTTGTTTATAGTATCTATGAGATTGTTTCTTTTAAGAATTGTGTATTCATCTGTATTATCCGGTACTTTCTTTAGTTCGCATCTCTCCGAAAAAACTATGTAAGACTTGATTTCTATTCAGTAGACACTTTAGGCAACACCGCACAAAGACCGCCTAACGGCTTAGCACCACATCTGCTTGCACTATCTTTGTGCGGTATTGCCTTTACTGCAATCAGTTATAATTTTCAGCAGCCGTAAAGCAGCTCAACGATCATCTTGCGGGCGTCTTCTTCTCCGAAATTTTTCTTGACTGTAATAACAGCCGGTCCGTCAGAAGCAAACAAAGCTTCGGTGTATTCACTTATTTTTGCCTGCTTCTCTTCCCTATTGCATTCCTCAGTCTCCTGAAGCTGTCTGACGAATGTTTTCATATAGCTGATAGAAGCCTGAGTCAATCTAAGGAAATCGCGTCCGGAAATTTTATGATATGAGCACGGATAAAGTATGTTGTCATACCAGTGGGGTTTATCTTTGTCATAAATATAATTTTCAAGTGATGCATCACGATCGGCAATAGCCTGAAACTCTGCGAGCTTGTCTTCGGGATACGGAGAAAGCTGCACGTCATACAGCTCACATATCATTGTTTCCTTACCGAAGGCTCTTATCCAGTCTATGTTAAAAAGCGGAACATCCTTGTTTTTGACAGTGAATATAGCCGATTCCATTTTTATAAGTCCCATCAGAGCTTTCAGACGCATGATGCTTACCTGCCCGATATCGTCGATCTGATATACCTCTGTATTGAAGACGATACCTCTCGACCTGCGCTTTGCATAGCGGCCGATATCAAGCTTCTTTAATGTAAACGGCGATTTCTGGAACACTTTAAGTGTTATCCTGCCTAAATCTATATGCTTGTTCATTGGTTTGATCTCTCCTTGTTCAAAGTATTATACGAGTAAATTATACACTAAAACAACCACATTATGCAAGCAAAAACTACAAATTATACACAACAAAATATTAGCAGTATCACAAATGCATCAAAGCTCAGAAGCTTACCGGCAGGATTATTTCTGTGCAAAATATCAACTATTTATTGAATAATATGGAAATAAATGTTATAATCAGAATAACCAAACAGAAAGTCAGGATGATGGATTTGAGAAAAAGAAAACGAAAGGTCACACTCTCTACTACGCAGATGATAATGCTGAGCTTTCTGATAGCAATAATTATCGGAAGTTTACTTCTTTCATTGCCAGTGAGTACAGTCAGCGGAAAGCCTGTGCCATATATAGATGCACTCTTTACCGCTACAACATCTATATGTGTTACCGGGCTCGTTACCCTGCCTACATTCAGCACATGGAGCGTTTTCGGGCAGATAATAATGCTGATAATGATACAGGCGGGCGGTCTGGGGATAATCACCATACTCTCAGGCATACTTATCAGCTTCAAACGCAGATTCGGCCTGAAAGACAGGATACTTGTGCAGGATTCGTTCAATCTTAATTCCATGTCAGGAATAGTGAAGTTCATTAAAAAGGTGCTGCAGGGTACGTTTATCGTTGAAGGCATGGGAGCGCTGTTATACATGACGGTTTTCGTGCCGGAATACGGCTGGAGAGGTATCTGGATATCCGTATTCAATTCTATATCGGCGTTCTGCAATGCAGGAATTGATATAATGTCAGAAAACAGCCTGTGCCCCTATGCCCTGAACCCTATGGTCAACCTTGCGACAAGCCTGATGGTGATCCTCGGCGGAATAGGCTATGTTGTCTGGTGGGATGTTATCAGGGTAACAAAGACATTCCCTAAGAATAAGCTGAGGTGCTTTTCCGCTTTGACACTTCACAGCAAGATCGCGCTTTCGACCACTGCAATACTGCTTTTTGTGGGAACTGTCGGTTTTTTTGCCTTTGAATACAACAATCCGCTGACAATAGGAAATCTGTCGTTCTTTGATAAGCTTCAGGTGTCGTTTTTTCAGTCAATGACCACAAGGACGGCAGGCTTTGCGTCTGTTCCTCAGCAGAACCTGACGAATACCTCGGCGGTTTTTTCACTGTTTTTGATGTTCATCGGCGGTTCGCCCGTAGGTACAGCGGGCGGCGTAAAGACAGTGACGATAGCAGTACTTCTGTTCTCTGCACTGGCCGCTATCAGGAACAACGACGAGCTTTCCATGTTCAGGAGAAGAATATCAAAGCAGGCCATAAGCAAGGCCGTGGCTGTCATTACTGTTTCTTTTATGATAATGTTCATATCAACGATACTGCTTTCGGCTGTTACTGATGCGGATATAATAGATATCGCATACGAGACAGTAAGCGCCACCGCTACAGTAGGACTGACGAGAGACCTTACCCCTGCGCTGAATATCTGGGGCAAGATAATTATAATCGCAACAATGTATCTTGGCAGAGTCGGTCCTATCTCACTGCTCATAGCATTCAAAACAAACAGGAAAAACAATAATATCATAAAATATCCTGAGGAAAAGATTAGCATCGGATAATATCAGACAGGAGGAAAACTAAATGATAAACAGCAAAACCTATGCCGTTTTCGGGCTTGGAAGATACGGCAGTGCAGTTGCGAAGGAGCTTGTAAGCAATGGCGCCGAGGTGCTTGCGGTAGATATTGATGAAGAAAAGGTCGATGAAGCCGTAAAGGATATCCCCTTTTGCAGATGCGCAGACGTGACTGACCCGGAGGTATTGGAGGAACTTGGAATATCAAATGTAGACGTAGTTATCATAGCTATGGCAACAAACCTTGAAGCAAGCGTTATGTCGGCGATGCTCTGCAAGGAGATCGGCGTTAAGACGGTGATAGCAAAATGTTCAAGCGAAATGAACTGCAAGATACTCAGCAAGGTAGGCGCAGACAGAGTTATTTTCCCGGAGCATGAATCCGGTATACGGCTTGCCAAAAGTCTCATAAGCTCCGGGTTTGTTGATATCCTTGAAATATCTGAGGATGTTTCCATGGTAGAGCTTGAGGTAAGACCCGAATGGGAGAACAAGAGCCTGCTTGAGCTTGATCTGAGAAAGAAATATTCCATAAATATCGTTTCAATAATTGAGGACGGCAAAGCAAGGGTAAACATTGACCCGGAAAAGCCGCTCAAAAAATCAATGCGTCTGATCGTCATAGCCGACACCGCAAAGCTAAAGAAGATCAGCCTTTAGTAATATTAGTAATATAAAACCCCCGACAGCCGATCGCACATTAAGCGTGACAGCTGCCGGGGGTTTGCATTAATCTTTTTTCTGAGAATAATGATGAGCTTTTTCAAGAAGCATATCCTTTACCTTCATAAGTCGTGTGCGGCTGCTTCTGTCGTTTTCTTCAAGCTTCATCGCAATGTATTTTATAGTAGCCTCATATCTCGGGATCATAACGTGTTCAAGGGAGTTTACCCTTCTGCGGGTTCGCTCGATCTCTGCGGCCATAAGCTCACAGCTTTTTTCTATCTCGGCAAGCTTTATCAGATCAGGCATCAGCTCGTTGAGTGAGCTTACGGCATCGTCAAGCTCAAATGATGTGAATGCAAAGCCGTAAGGATAGATATCACCCTTTTCAGGGCTCTGGCTCACAGCAGAGAAAACCGGAACGTCAACGCTCATTATATTCTTTGAGCCTACATCAACACCTGTCTGCTGCTTTGACGCCATGAGCGATGAATCAAGCGATTTCTTGCTCATAACGGCGCTTGCATTTACAAAATGCCCGCTGCAGGCTTCAAGCTCCTTCTCTACCTTTTCACGAAGGCGCTTGTTCTCCTGCACAAGCTCTATGAACTGACGCATAAGCTCGTCACGCTTGTCCTTGAGCATTTTATGTCCCCTTTTGGCAGTGACAAGCTGCTTTTTGAGCTTGGTCATCTGCATTCTCGTGGGGTTAACATTCATAATGTCCATATCAATGCTCCTTAGCTGTTATTTGCCGTAGTATTTATCCAGCATATCGTCCTTGATCCTCTTCAGCTCAGATCTGGGGAGAATATGCAGAAGCTCCCAGCCCTTGTCAAGAGTTTCCTCGATGGTACGGTTAGTGGTATAACCCTGTGAAACGTACTCCTTCTCAAAGGCTTCGGCAAACTCGGCATACTTCTTGTCGATATCGGTAAGAGCAGCCTCGCCGAGCACGATCATAAGCTCACGGGCGTCCTTGCCTCGTGCATAAGCAGAGAAAAGCTGGTTCATCGTAGCAGCGTGATCCTCTCTTGTACGGCCTACGCCGATACCCTTATCCTTCAGACGTGAAAGCGAGGGCAGAACGTCAATAGGCGGTGTGATGCCCTTTCTGTAAAGCTCACGGCTGAGGATTATCTGACCCTCGGTGATATATCCGGTAAGGTCAGGGATAGGATGAGTTTTGTCGTCCTCAGGCATGGTAAGGATCGGTATCATTGTAATAGAGCCGCTCTTGCCCTTCTGTCTGCCTGCGCGTTCGTAGAGTGTGGCAAGGTTCGTATACATATATCCGGGATAACCGCGTCTGCCTGGAACCTCTTTTCTTGCTGCGGAGACCTCACGGAGAGCATCGGCATAGTTAGTTATGTCAGTCATAATAACAAGAACGTGCATTCCAAGGTCAAATGCCAGGTACTCGGCGGCAGTAAGAGCCATTCTCGGTGTGGCGATACGCTCGATAGCAGGGTCGTTTGCAAGGTTGACGAACATTACTGTTCTGTCGATAGCGCCGGTTTCACGGAAGGACTGAACGAAATAGTCAGACTCTTCATAAGTGATGCCCATAGCGGCAAATACAACGGCAAACTGCTCGTCCTTGCCTCTTACGGCTGCCTGACGCGCGATCTGTGCGGCAAGCTGTGCATGAGGCAGACCGGAAGCCGAGAATATAGGCAGCTTCTGACCTCTTACAAGTGTGTTAAGTCCGTCAATAGCCGAAACGCCGGTCTGGATAAACTCCTGCGGATAGTCACGCGCAGCCGGGTTCATCGGCGTACCGTTTATGTCAAGGCGCTTTTCGGGAATGATCGCCGGACCGTCATCAATAGGATTGCCGAGACCGTCAAAAACTCGTGAAAGCATATCGGAGGACACCGGAAGCTCCATCGACTTGCCGAGAAAACGAACCTTTGATTCGGCAAGGTTGATGCCGGCTGCGGAATCGAAAAGCTGAACAAGCGCATTTGAGCCGTCAACCTCAAGAACCTGACAGCGGCGCTTTTCGCCGTTGGGAAGCTCTATCTCACCAAGCTCGTTATATGTTACGCCGTCAACGTCGCTTATCATCATAAGAGGACCTGCGACCTCTCGTATAGTACGGTATTCCTTTGGCATCAGTCCTCACTCCTTTCGATTACATCCTCGATCTCCTGATCTATAACTGCGGAGATAGCGCCGAACTCTGTTTCAATGTCGCTCTCCTCAACATATTTGAAACGGCCTATTCTCTCACGGACATCCATGCCCATGAGCAGGTCGATATCTGCGCCCTTTTTCAGCGCTTCACTGCTCTTGTCATAAGAAAGCAGGATAGCTCTCATCATAAGCACCTGCTTTTTGAGAGATGTGTATGTATCTATTGAATCGAATGCGTTCTGATGCAGATAGTCCTCGCGGATGGAACGGGCTGTTTCAAGCTTTAATCTGTCGCCTGAGGAAAGCGCATCCATACCTACAAGGTTTACGATCTCCTGAAGCTCTGCCTCATCCTGAAGAAGTGACATGAGCCTTCCGCGAAGCTCCATAAAGTCCTCAGAAGCGTTTTCCTTGAACCATTTTGTAAGCTGATCGGTGTAAAGCGAATAGCTTGTCAGCCAGTTGATGGCAGGGAAATGTCTTTTGTAAGCAAGAGATGCATCAAGTCCCCAGAAAACCTTGACGATTCTCAGCGTAGCCTGAGATACCGGCTCTGAAATATCACCGCCGGGAGGTGAAACGGCGCCGATGACCGAAAGCGCACCCTCTGTATCGTCTGTACCGTTGACGATAACACGGCCTGCGCGCTCATAGAACTGTGCAAGACGGCTGCCAAGGTATGCTGGATAGCCTTCTTCGCCGGGCATTTCTTCAAGGCGGCCTGACATCTCTCTGAGAGCCTCAGCCCATCTTGAAGTTGAGTCTGCCATGAGAGCTACGGTGTAGCCCATATCTCTGAAATACTCGGCAATGGTGATGCCTGTATAGATAGAAGCTTCACGGGCTGCAACGGGCATATCGGAGGTATTTGCTATAAGAACGGTACGCTCCATGAGTGAGTTGCCGGTTCTCGGGTCTTTCAGCTCAGGGAACTCGTTAAGAACGTCAGTCATTTCGTTTCCGCGCTCACCGCAGCCGATGTAAACGATGATATCAGCAGCTGCCCATTTTGCAAGCTGATGCTGAACGACTGTCTTGCCCGAACCGAAAGGACCGGGAACAGCGGCAACACCGCCCTTTGCTATCGGGAACAGTGTGTCGATCGTTCTTTGTCCTGTTGTAAGCAGTATATCCGGCGAGAGCTTGCGCTTATAGGGTCTGCCAATACGCACAGGCCACTTTACAGCCATTGTTATATTGACTTCCTTGCCGTCGTTTTCAATAACTGCAACAGTATCGTCTATTGTAAAGTCGCCCTCCTTTACAGATTTTACGGTACCGCTTATCTTGTTGGGCACCATTATCTTGTGGAGTACAGCGTTTGTTTCGTTGACAGTGCCGATAACGTCACCAGCCTGAACCTTAGCTCCGGGCTTTATGCTCGGATTGAAATGCCACTTTTTCTTGTGGTCGAGTGAGGGCACTTCAACTCCTCTTGTAAGGTTGTTTCCTGCCACCTTCATGATCTCGTTCAGCGGGCGCTGTATACCGTCGTAGATAGCACCGATAAGTCCGGGGCCAAGCTCTACCGAAAGAGGCACTCCTGTAGATTCAACCACCTCTCCGGGGCCAAGTCCGGAGGTCTCCTCATAAACCTGAATAGAAGCCTTGTCGCCGTGCATTTCGATGATCTCGCCGATAAGCCTTTGCTTGCTTACGCGCACCACGTCAAACATATTTGCATTTCGCATTCCCTCGGCAATTACCAGAGGTCCTGCTACCTTAGTTATGATTCCGCTTATCAAATTATACACCTCAATTCTTAAAGAGTATATCCGAGCCTACTGCCTGTTCAACAAACCGTGAGAGCCTTCTCACGCCGATACCCGTATTGCCTCTCACTCCCGGTATCGGGATGATAGCCGGCACAGGTCTTTCGGCAAGCTTTTCACGCTCTCTGACAGAGGCTTCAAAGACCTCCTCCGTCATGTAGATGATCGCATAATAATCATTTTCAGCGATCTGCTTGAGAAGCTGCGGTGATGACGGCGGGTCGT
The DNA here is from genome assembly GCA_902802105.1 of uncultured Ruminococcus sp. Lineage (GTDB taxonomy): Bacteria > Bacillota > Clostridia > Oscillospirales > Acutalibacteraceae > UBA1213. The sequence goes on along the minus strand of CADCKR010000016.1, from coordinate 61,501 downwards.
CACAAATAAACATATCCATTCCTACGGCGCCAAAGCCCTTTACGCTCTCGCTGTCGCCGATGACAGCAATACTCTTAGCCATAGATCTCACGCAGCCTTTCTCTTATCTTATCGGAAGGAGTTCCTGTTCTGAGACCGCTTGCTATTATGATTATCAGCTTTCTTTCGTATTCGCAGCCGATATAATAGCCCATCAGCGGCTCACAGCCCTCACTTGACAGCTTGCAGAACCGTTTTGCAAGACGAATAAGCTCATCGTCTACAAACTTCTCAAATTTTGAGGGCGACTCAGCAAATATACTCATAGCCTTACGGCAGTTGTATGCATCAATTTTTTCAAGATATTTCATCAGCGCCGATTCGTTGGTAAGCGCTGCCCTGACAGCAGTCTGCTTGTCAAAGCCGTCACAGTCGCACAGAGCCTTGTCGTAGAAGTATCTTGATACTCCCGCCTTTACTGCTCTGAGAACGGTCTTTACGTTCGCATAGAACACTAAAGTATTGAAATACTCTTCAAGAAAGACCGAGCGTGAGCTTTTGCCGAGAAACACGAGCCTTTCAAGCACTGCCCTGTCAATTCCGGCGTCGCTCAGCCGCGCATCCTTGGTTTCGGCAAGGCGCTGGTAAGCCTTGTCTGCGGGCTTTTGCAGCCATTCGGGAAAAACGTCGAAGCGTCTGTTTTCAACTGCCTTTATCATGTCTTCCTTCCTGACTGTGCATGGCTCCATGAGCAGGTGCTCGTAGTCCCTGTCGGACATAGTTCCTTTGAGCACCGTCTTGAAATTATGCACATCGTTCTGTATCAGGAAGGGTTCAAAAATATTGAAATCCGGTGCAATACTGCGGATGTACTTCCACATCCGGCGTGTGTTGCTCTCGATTATTTCTTCTACAGTATCGCCATCGCCATAGCCCTTATCTTTGAGGAATCTGACAAGCTCGTCAGGGCTTTTAAGGGCAAGCATCTGTTCTGCATCGGCTTCGGAGAACATGGTATTCTCTCTCGCACGAACAGAACCGATGGAAAATTCATACGATAAAGCCATATAATTCCCCCTTAATCCTTAAAAAGCTCACGGTTGATAAGATCCTCGACAGCTTCTCTTTTTTCTGCGATAACGGAGCCGAAGCACATATTGTCCTCAATATCGCCGTTTTTAAGGATAAATCCGCTGTCTATGCTGTTGTCGGGCGAGCTGCTGAGAGTGGCAGTGATGCCGCACTCTGCAAGCTTTGCTTCAAAGTCCCTGGGCACTCTTGAAAGATCCTTTTTGCAAAGGAACACGACTCCCGACTTCTTTCCGAGTGTGGCAGCAAGCTTATAGATAAGACCGAAATATTCTTTCTCAGGAAGATTCTTCATATAATCAAGCACCGCATCAACAGCCTTGTCTATTTCGGTGCGCTTGGCTTTGAGGATAATATTCCTTTTTTCAAGGTCGATCCTGCTTTTGCCTGATTTTGTCAGGCGGGCGGTCTGCTCTGCCTTTTTGAGCTCGGCTTTCTGCCTGATCTCATAAGCGGCTGCCTGCCCTTTGGAGATGATCTTGTCGCAGTCTGCCTTTGACTTTTCCTTTATCTCCATAATATTGCGTTCACTGTCTGCCCTGATGGAGGACAGAATTTTTTCACCGCTGCTCATAACACTTCCCACCTTTGTATGGTATTCATTGTATCATTCCCCGAAGCAGTTCATCAGAACTTCAGGTTCGGTACGGAAATTACAACGAGAAGTGAAACGATGAAGGCAAGAAGTGCATAGATCTCAACGAGTGTGATGGATACCATTGCCTTTGAGAAATTCTTTTCGTCCTTGGCTGTCATTGTGATACCGGAAACAGCTGCCTTACCCTGTGCAAAGCCGGAGATCATACCGCCAAAGCCGATGGCTACAGAAGCTGCAAGGAATGCAAAGCCCTGACCGAGTGAAGGCATATCGCCGCCGAGAACACCGCAGTTGATGAGCACGAGGAAGCCTACGATGAAGCCGTAAAGACCCTGTGTACCCGGAAGAAGCGTGAGAACGAGCATCTTACCGAACTTTGAGGAGTCCTCCGAGAGAACGCCCATTGCTGTCTGAGCAGCACTTCCTACGCCCTTTGCCGAGCCGATGCCTGCAAACACTGTTGCTATAGCTGCTGCAAGAATTGCCAAAAACATACCCATTATTCCGTCCATATTTATTTACCTCCGTTTAATTGGAATATTACTTATTCATCATTACTGCCCTTTGTTTTGAAATATCTGCTCTTTGTCGAGAACGGCACAAAGGGCTTTCCGCCGCCTTCGTAGAATTTGCTGAACATTTCAACATACTGTAATCTCATTGTATGAACATAAGAGCCGAGCGCATTCAGACCTATTGTGATCGCATGGCCTGCCGCGAAGATCACGATCATGCATATTATTCCGAAAACGCTTGTGCCAAAGAGATTTGAAAGCATATTGAAGACCTGAGCCATAACTCCTGTGGTAAGGCCGAGAGCCAAAAGTCTTGAATAGCTGAGAAGGTCGCTTATGTAGCTTGTTATATCATAGAGTGAAGCCACGCCGCCTACCAGCTTGCCGAAAATGCCCTTTTTGCCTCTGCCCTGCGTAAGCACCAGACCGGCAGCACTTGCTATTGCTATTCCTGCGCCGATATAGAGCACTGTCTGAGATACTGCCATTCCTACGGCAAGAACCGCAAAGCCTATAAGCATAAGCATCCAGAAGCCCGTATCAAAGAAGGCGTCTGCATATTTCTTTTGCTTTATGCAGATGTAGAATTTGCAGCCCATACCTACAAGGATATGCACAAGGCCGAGAGCTATCGACATTATCATTATCATCAGCGCATCCTTCTGCGTATCGAGTATCGGCCACGGCAGCAGCTCCTTCATGGTTATATCGTTGCCGGTGAACATCTTGTAGAACATTGCGGGCGCATCGCCGAAGATACTTCCGAAAACAAGCCCCCAGAAAACCGTAGCCACACCGCAGTACTGAAACAGCTTAAGATTGTTTCTCATGCGCTTGTCGGGCTTGAACACCTTTATCGCTATTGCAGTAGCGATTATCATAAGCACACCGTATCCTGCATCTGAGAACATCATTCCGAAGAAGAAATAGAAGAAGAATGCAAGTATCGGTGTAGGGTCGATATCTCCGTGTGAAGGAGTAGAATACATAGTGACAATGCTTTCCGCCGGTTCTGCGAATTTGTTGTTTTTGAGCTTAACGGGAGCATCTTCGCCTGCATCATCAAATTCGACAACGCACGAAGGCACCCTGCTGCACACAGCCTCTAACTTTTCGCAGTCCTCCTCCGGCACATAGCCGTTCAGCACGAAAATATGATTTGTCTGATCAAGCTCTGCCAGAACCTGATATTTTTCTGTTCTGAGGTTGAAATAATCCTGAGTTTCGCAGATATTCTCACGATATTTTGCAAAAGCCGCGATATCGTTCTTTGCGTCCTCATCCTTCTTGGCAAGCTCGTCGCTTTTGTCTGTAAGTCTTTCCGACTTTACAGACGGCGTGCGGCTTGTCGGGTTGAGCGGCTGAGAAAAACCGAATGTACGCAGAGTCTTTTCTGCCAGTTCCCTTTGTTTTTTGGGAGTGAACAGTGTCAGGCAGGTAAGGTTAGACGAGGAATAGAGTATCTCAAACTCAAATATAAGCTCGGGACATTCTCCTGCAAGAGCTTCTGAAAGTGAAGTATTGTCATAGGCTCTCGGCAGTGTACCGATAAGCACAGCCGTGGTCGCCGTATCCTTGGTATTCAGCGGGATATCAAGCTTTTTCCAGGGCTCAAGCTGAGCCAGCGCGGTCTTTATGCGCACCTGTTCGGCTGCGTAGTCGGCTCTTTGCTTATCTAACTTGCATATTTTCTGACAGATACCTATGACCTTTGCGGAATCCGATGCTATCCTGCCGATCTCGTCCGGGTCGATCTCTCTTCTGCCCTTGAAGCTCGCCAGCATACCCTTTTTTTCGGGTTCTACTTTATTGAGGATCTTCAATGCCTGTTCGGTAAGCTCTGCATTTCTCTCAAACTGCTTGATCTGAGCGGAAGTATCAAGGCGTGTGAAGCCCTTTTCTTCCTTTCTGCCCTTCTGAACCATAACGAGAGCGCTGTCCTGAAGATGTTCAAGCAAGCGTTTTCTGTCCTTCTTGAGGGCGATTATCCTTACCGATTTCATTTTTAGCTTTGCCAAATGTTTATCACCACACTTTTCATGTTTTTACATCGGGAAGCTATCCCTTTGCGCTTGCTGTCAGCATATCGACCACAAGCTTTTTCACTCTGCCGATATTCTTTTCAGCGTTGCGTGAGATGCCTGAGCATTGTGCCTGAGCCTGTTCACGGGCTCTTTGCAGCTCAGCCTCTGAGCTTTGTCCGAGAGCCTTCTCATTGTCCGAGAGCATTTTCTCAGACTGACGCTGTGCTTCCGCCACAAGCTCCGAGGCCTGCTGTTTTGCCTTTTGCTTATCAGCTTCCGCCTGCTTTTTTGCTTCGGCTTCTCTTGCAGAGCACTCTTCCTCTGCTTCGAGCACAGCCTTTAGCATTTCACTTGCCATCAGCCTCTTCTCCTTTATCCAAAGTCTAAGCACAACATATAGTTGCCCTATTAAATTAAACCATATATAAGCCAAAAAATCAATGTATTTTTCCTCAGAAAAAAACGATTTTTGACAAACATTTGTCAAGCTCCCTGAGTGTCTGATACAGGCTTCTACGCCGCAGGCACACAAAAAAACACAGCGTTTTTACTATTATCGTTATGCTGAACAATAGTATAAAACACTGTGTATCTGTCGGCATTTACACGGGGGAACCCCTTTCCTGAAACCGCTAAAGGAGTTTTTGCAAAAGACCTCTGATTCATGTTATTCTGCGCTGCGGCGGATTATTTGCTTGATAACGGAAAGACCGTCATAGCAAAGCTTGTATTGTATTTTGCCCTTCATTTTCTTGTCGCATACAGGACAGTACAGCTCTGCAAAAAATGCCCTGTTGCGTGACTTCCACCCTTCGGGAGCTTCACAGCGCGCAGAGCATACGTCACAGAGTATGAACATATCATCTTTGTCGATGAGCGGGTTGTTTATGTCGTAAATGTATGTGCTGTGAAAGTTCAGTCTGTCATAGAATTCATCGTCAACATTCCGGATGAAGGCAGCAAACTTTTCGGCATCGTAAAGCTTTTTGAGTATGCGCGAGGTAAGAATGCTGTCACCGACAGCACGGTGCAGGGGTATGTCATCCGTTGAAATATCAAGAAGCTCGGCGGCAGTCTGCAGCGCAAGCTGGTTTTTTCCTGTACCGAGCATATCCTGACAGTAGGCCTGCACATCGGCATATTTTTTAAGAAAAGGTATTCTTGAATTATGATTATAATACTCGCAGTTAGCTTCAAGGGCATCAAGATCGCTTGTACTCCAGCTCATTATAACGCAGCCGGCAGAAAATTTCCTGAACTTGCTGACAGCGTAATTGAAGGTCGCACCGTGAACAAGGTCTTCGTTCGTGAGCTGGGTAAGCTCCTTTACCTTTGAGTTCAGCCGGCCGGTTATCTCAGGACGTATAAATATAGAAAACTGCCCGACGATCTCCATTTTGTCGTTGAGCTTTACGGCTCCAAGCTCAATTATCTCGTTTATAAAGCTTTTGGTTCTTTTGCAGTAGCCACTGTTCCATTCAAGGTCAAAAACAACAAAATCCATGATCAGCCGCCCTTGCTCTGTGCTTTAAGACGCTGCTCCTTGTTGAGTATCATCTTGCGCATACGGATAGAGGTCGGCGTTACCTCAACAAGCTCGTCATCGGCGATGAATTCAAGCGACTGTTCAAGGCTGAGTATTGTCGGCGGAGTGAGCTTCAGGGCTTCGTCCGAACCGGAAGCTCGTGTATTTGTCATGTGCTTCTTTTTGCATACATTTACAACCATGTCCTCATTTTTGGGGTTTGCACCAATTACCATTCCCTCATATACCTCAACGCCGGGACCGATGAAGAGCCTTCCTCTGTCCTGAGCGGCAAACAGACCGTAGGCGGTGCTTTCGCCTGTTTCGTGTACGATAAGCGAGCCTTGAAGACGTGACTGTATTTCGCCCTTGTATTCCTCATAGCCGTCAAAGATATGGTTCATTATGCCGTTGCCGTTTGTATCGGTCATAAACTCGGAACGGTAGCCCATAAGACCTCTTGCGGGTATCTTGAATTCTATATGAGTAACACCGGATTCACGGGTGCCCATGTTGAGCAGTTCAGCCTTTCGCGGACCAAGCTTTTCCATTATTGCGCCTACATAGCTGTCGGGCACCTCTATCATGAGCAGCTCCATCGGTTCGCAGAGCTTGCCGTCTATCTCCTTCATAATTACCTTGGGGCGTGAGACCTGAAATTCAAAGTTCTGACGGCGCATCGTTTCTATAAGTATCGAAAGGTGAAGCTCGCCTCTGCCGCTCACCTTGAAGGTATCTGCGGAATCGGTCTCCTCAACACGCATTGCAACATTTGTTTCAACCTCTTTGAAGAGTCTTTCACGGATATTTCTGGATGTAACGTATTTACCCTCACGGCCTGCAAACGGGCTGTTATTTACCATAAAGAGCATGGATACGGTAGGCTCGTCTATCTTTACAAATGGAAGCGGCTCCTGATGCTCCGGGTCGCAGGCTGTCTCGCCGATATTAAGGTCGGTAATGCCCGAAACTGCAACGATATCGCCGAGAGATGCTGTTTCGGCTTCAACTCTCTTCAAGCCCTCAAACTGATAGAGCCTTGTTATTTTTGCGTTCTTTCTGCTGCCGTCATTGTGGCAGAGCACAACATTCTGTCCTACGCGGCAGCTGCCTCTTTCCACTCTGCCTATGCCTATCCTGCCTACATATTCATCGTAGTCAACATTAGAGAACAAAAGCTGCAGGGGGCCGTTCATATCTCCTTCGGGAGCAGGTATCTCCTCAAGTATCTTATCAAAAAGCGGCTGCATATCTGTACCCTGCTTGTGCGGGTCGAGTGAAGCATAGCCGTCACGTGCCGATGCATAGACCACCGGAAAATCAAGCTGATCCTCATCTGCGCCAAGCTCAATGAAAAGGTCAAGCACCTCATCTATAACCTCATCCGGACGTGCACCCGGGCGGTCGATCTTGTTTACAACTACAAGCGGCTTCTTGCCCAGGCCGAGAGCCTTTTTGAGAACGAATCTTGTCTGCGGCATACAGCCCTCAAATGCATCGACAAGCAGCAGAACTCCATCGACCATCATAAGTATACGCTCGACCTCGCCGCCGAAATCAGCGTGTCCGGGAGTATCAACAATATTGATCTTTGTGCCCTTGTACATAACAGCGGTATTTTTGGAGAGTATGGTTATGCCTCTTTCCCTTTCGAGGTCGTTTGAATCCATAACTCTTTCTGCCACAGCCTCGTTTTCCCTGAAAATACCGCTCTGTCTCAGCAGCTGATCTACAAGAGTAGTCTTTCCGTGGTCAACGTGAGCGATAATAGCTATATTTCTCAGATTTTCTCTCTTATCCATCCGTATCCCTCTTCTTTTTTACAGTATGGTGTCGTTTTCCATAATGATCATCAACCTGATCATTATATCACACTTTGCAGACAAGAACAATATTTTAATCAAAAATATAGAATTTCTGCAAAAGTACAAAAAAAAGCTCCCAAAAGCACTCAGTTTTAGCGAATTTTCTTCTGCTCCGCCGCTTGTCCGATACGTACTTTTAATCATAGTAATACAAGGTTAAAATAAAAGACATCCCAAGACGGGATGCCTTTTGAGGTCAGTTTTTTACTTTCTGAGCATTTTTCTTTGAAAATTTAGCCTTTATCTTTTCGCTGCCGAATATAAACGCAATGGCAAAGCCCAAAATACATACAGCCGCCGAAACTATAATGTTTACAGGAGTGAATACAAAGTTGTTTACATCAGCTGCGGCACTCTGGCTGCGGAATTTCATAAATATCACGAGCGGAGAGCCGAGCATCAATCCGATGATAGCAAAATAGGTCATCTGCGGAAAGCGCTTGATGCAGATATCAATTATCTTTGCACCGAAAATGATGCCGAAAAGTATTCCAAGAGCTGCCGGAATAAGTATCATGCAGCTGTTCGCAAAGCTCTTTGTAAGCTCCGAGATGGAATTGATTATAGGCGAGTAAATGCCGAATATCATAAGTATCATGGAACCGCTGACACCGGGGATTATCATGCACATAGCAGCAACAGCAGAACCGCCGAAAAGAAGCATCCAGCTGCCGAAATCGAGACTAAAGCCCGCAGCCGCAGCGGCCTGATCATCCGTATTGACAAAGGCAAGAGCTGTCATACCCGCAAGGAAAACAAAGAGAGGTATGAGCGAATACGGCCTGAAAGGTTTTTCAAGCGACCTTCTGAATACAAGCGGCAGACTGCCTATTATAAGACCGATGAAGAAAAAGCAGGTCGGCATCGGAGTATAGGTTATCAGATATTTTATCAGCTTTGAAAAGAGAACAATACCGGCAGCCGCACCGATGAATATCGGAAGAAGAAACTTCACGCTTTTTCCGAAATGCTTTCTCAGCCCGGTAAAGGCGTCTATCAGCTTGTCATATATGTTCAGCATGACAGCCATAGTGCCGCCGCTTACTCCCGGAATGATATTCGCCACACCTATAATGGCGCCGAAAACAGCATTGAGAACGATATCAAGATATTTTTTTGGTGAACTCATATCAACTCTCCTTGAAAATATTTAATAGCACAGTGAGTATCAGTTCTGCCTGCGGACGATGCGGTACTCGTCGTCATTGCAGTAAAACGGACAGACTGCCGAGCGGTCGGAAAGCAGACGGGCATATTCATCCTCATCCAGATCAACAAGGCATTCGTATTCCTCAAGGTCTTCATTCCATACAAAATGACTGCAGCTTTCGCAGCCTGAAAAGCCTGACATTATGCACCTCTCCTTTCGCCGTTAATAATGGTATCATAATATGCCGGAATTTTCAATCTATGATAAATAAAAAATTTCTCCAAAGTCGGACGTTTTCCTGTGCTTTATTTCACAGCAGCGGATAAAAAGGACATAAAAATATACAAAGAGTATTTTTTGAGAATTTTTTTTCAAAAAACACTTGCTTTTTTTCTAAAATAATGATATCATAAGCTGTACTCAAGTGTAGGAAAAGGGAGGTGTTCTAATGCCTAACATCAAATCAGCTAAAAAGCGTGTAAAGGTAGCTGCCGCAAAAACAGCCGCTAACAAGATCGTTAAGAGCAATCTGAAAACAAGCATCAAGAAGGCTGATGCAGCCATCGTTGACAATGCTGCAGATAAAGAAACAGCTGTTCGTGTTGCGATCAAGAAGATCGATCAGGCCGCAGCCAAGGGTATTCTCAAGAAGAATACGGCTTCAAGAAGAAAGTCGGCTTTAGCCCGCAAGCTCAACGCCTCCGTTTGATCTGCATAACAATACAGACAGACTGTGCGTAAGCACCTAAGCAGAACCTTGCGTTCTGCTTATTTTTTGCCCTTATTACTCATTATGTGTCTTATTGTTACCATTACGGCAATATTTTTTATAATATTCTTGACTTTTATTCAAAAAAATTATATAATTAGCTTAAAGTGAACATGATTGTAGGAGGAACGATTATGAGCAAAAAATTATTCATCGTACTGATCTCTGTTTTCGGCGCTCTTTGTGCGCTGAGTGCGGCAGTGGCTGCGTTTATGATCATTAAAGACAAAAAAAGAAAAGACGAGGAAGAGCTTGAACATTATCTTGACAGCTCTATCCTGTGAGCGCAGAAATAAGAGCCTGTAAGTATGCGTGAACAGAGATACGGAACAAGCTCTGAGCAGCAATATGGGCGGCTGACTTTTGTCGGCCGTTTTTTGCTATTGCCTTATGATGTCGCCGGCTGTTCAGCAGGCTTCACAGAGCTTCCGGCGGGTCTGGTGCATAAAGCAGTAAATTTACGGCACTGTCTGTCGGATGAGCACGAAGCAGCAGCGTAAACCGGTACAATATAATATGATTTGAAAGGATGGATCATTATGGAAATCACAAAGGACATAAAATACGCAGGCGTCAACGACCACAAGATCGACCTCTTTGAGGGTCAGTATGATGTGCCCAACGGAATGGCTTATAACTCTTATGTTATAACAGACAAGAAGATAGCTGTCATGGACACTGTTGACAGGAATTTTACACACGAATGGCTCAATAATCTTGAGGATATCCTTGACGGAAGAAAACCGGATTATCTTGTTGTTCAGCACATGGAGCCGGATCACAGTGCAAACATAAAGAACTTTATGAACAACTATCCCGATGCGGTTATCGTATCGAGCAGCAAGGCCTTTACTATGATGGGCAATTTCTTCGGTACACAGTTTGAGGACAGAAGGATCGTTGTAGGCGAAGGCGATACCCTTGAGCTTGGCGAGCACACTCTCCACTTCGTTGCTGCTCCGATGGTGCACTGGCCGGAGGTAATAGTTACATACGACAGCAAGGATAAGGTGCTCTTCTCTGCTGACGGCTTCGGAAAGTTCGGCGCACTTGATGTTGAGGAGGACTGGGCCTGCGAAGCAAGAAGATACTATATAGGCATTGTAGGCAAGTACGGCGCACAGGTGCAGAACCTGCTGAAAAAGGCGTCTGCTCTTGATATTCAGACCATCTGCCCGCTTCACGGTCCGGTGCTGAAAGAGAATCTCGGATATTATCTCGGTCTTTACAACACATGGTCAAGCTATGGCGTTGAAAGCGAAGGCATCATGATCGCATATACATCCGTATACGGAAACACCAAAAAGGCTGTTGAGCTATTGGCTGAGAAGCTGCGCAGCAAGGGCTGCCCGAAGGTAGTTGTAAACGATCTTGCGCGTGAGGATATGGCTGAGTGCGTTGAGGATGCTTTCCGCTACGGAAAAATAGTTCTTGCCACCACTACATACAATGCGGATATCTTCCCGTTTATGCGTGAGTTTATCGAGCACCTGACAGAGCGCAATTTCAGCAACAGAACTATAGGTCTTATCGAGAACGGTTCATGGGCGCCAATGGCTGCAAAAACAATGAAAAAGATGCTTGAAGGCTGCAAGAACCTTGAATTCACAGATACGACAGTAAAGATCATGTCTGCGCTTAACGAAACAAGCAGCGCTCAGATAGAAAAGCTTGCTGACGAGCTTTGTAAGGATTATCTTGCTCAGAATGATGCGACCGCCGACAAGCACGACATGACAGCACTCTTCAATATCGGCTACGGTCTTTATGTTGTAACCTCAAACGACGGCAAGAAGGACAACGGACTGATCGTCAATACTGTAACTCAGGTAACGAACTCTCCGAACCGCGTTGCTGTATGCATAAACAAGCAGAACTATTCTCACCATGTCATCAAGCAGACCGGTGTGATGAACGTGAACTGTCTGTCTGTGGAAGCGCCCTTCAAGGTATTTGAGACCTTTGGATTCCAGAGCGGAAGAAATACGGACAAATTTGCAGACTGTGAACCGCTGCGTTCCGACAACGGGCTTGTTTTCCTGCCTAAGTATATAAACTCCTTCATGTCGCTCAAGGTAGAAAGCTACATCGACCTTGACACTCACGGTATGTTTATTTGCAGCGTTACCGAAGCAAGAGTTATCTCCGACAAGGAAACAATGACCTATACTTACTATCAGAACAATGTCAAGCCAAAGCCCGAAACAGACGGCAAGAAGGGCTGGGTATGCAAGATATGCGGATATATCTATGAGGGCGACGAACTGCCCGAGGATTTCATCTGCCCGCTTTGCAAGCACGGCGCAGCAGATTTTGAGCCTATTTCATGAGTATGAACAGCATAACATAAGCATAAAAGCACACGGCAGAATTATATGTCCTGCCGTGTGCTTTTTATTTTTTTACTTGAAGTTTATACTATACCTAACAAAAAGCAGACAATTTTTGCGGTCTGATTTTTATCAGGTATTAGTATTATTTTTATCCCTTATGCTTTTGATAAACTTTCCGTCTATCAGGAAGTCAATGCCATTTTCGGCAAAGCGGAACAAAAGCGCAAGAACTATCGTTGCCGCAAAGCATACAAAGAAATACAGGTATTTATCGGGAATGACGCCTTTCAGGATTATCATGGGTATGCGCTGGAGAATGTATATCTCAAACACATTCTTTCCGAGAAACGACAAAACAGGATTGCCGAATTTTACTTTAAGTGATATCGCAAGAAGCACTGCTATTCCGGAAAGCACAAATATCTCATAGGCGGTCATTTTGCTCTTGTCCATCGACGAGAATATTATCGCCACGGTACCGGCCGTTGCAAAAATAATATAGTTGAGCGGACTTGCGGAGATCCATTTCCGGAAGTGCGGTTCAATAAGTGCAAAGAACATACCCATGAAGTATGCGATAACCGTGTTGTACCAATAGGGCTGCTTGAAAAACGACATTGTTATGACAAATGCAAGCGTTAAAAGCCCCATGATATAAAGTCCGGCCTTATAGCTTTTGCCGACAAACCTGAAGCTGAAAAAGGTAAGTATATACAGCACAAGAGTGTCAAAAATATACCAGTTGCTGTTGCCTATGCCCTCCCACCCGAAAAAGGTAAAGAACACTACCCAAGGGTCATGGTAAATCCCCATTGCGGAATTTGTTATGATAAACAGAACGATAGCCAGTGCAAAATGGCTCCACACCTTCGGAAAGCGCTTTGTCATAATGGAATTAACGTATGATGTGCCCTTTTTTGTGATCGAAAGCATTATCCCGTAGCCGGAGAAAAACAGGAACGGCACCACTATCAGCTGACCGTTCCACTTCCCTATGGCCTCATAAACCATATCGAACTGTTCCGGCTTTACATAGCTTTTATAGTGCTGCATGAAAACCAAAAGCACAAAAAAACCGTTGATGCTCTGAGTCTGTTTCTGTGAAATGTAGTCAGGATTAACGCTCTTGACAAAAAAGCGCGCGCCGATAATAAAGACTGCAATAAAACTGAAATAGATAAAATCCAAGTGAACACCCCTCTCAGCGGTATTGTACTTTCTTGGCTTATAAATCAGGCACGGTGAACCGGAAACGGTAGACCGTGCCTCTGATAGCTGTTATATGCTTTTTTATTACGGTTCGGGACCTGTGCTGATATTGATAACGACAGTGGAGCCATAGCGCTCCTTGTCGCCTGCGGTATGGCTTGTGTAGCCTATTACCTTGCCTGCTTCTACAGTGTCGCTTGATACATATACGCCCGAAGCTACGAAGCCCTGGGCATTGAGCGCACGTACAGCAGTTTCTACAGACTGACCGGCAATGATGGGCAGCTCTCTTTCTGCAGAGCCCATGCTGACTGTCACAACGATAGTTGCTCCCTTGCGGGCACTGATGCCGCTTTCGGGGCTTTGTGACTTTATAACGCCTTCCTCGAACTTATCGCTGATCTCATCCTCGGTCTTTATGATAACATAATCCGATGAGCTGTTGAGCTTTGCGATAATATCATCGTATCTTTGTCCCACAAGATTAGGTATGAATATCATATCCGGATCGTCAGGGTCAACTACAGGCTCCTCCTCGACATCCTCGGTCTTTGTGCCGATAAAGCTTGTGAAAGAGTCGGGGTTATTGGATATCCAGTAGATACCTGCAACAAGAAGTATGAGCAGACAGGCAAGCACTGTAAGAAGTCCCCATACAAAGCCGGGCACACCGTCCTTCTTTCTTGGGGCATAGCTCTCTGCGACCTCGCTCTGTATAGCGTTCCTGTTTGCTTCATTGCGGATAGCCTTGACAGTAGGAGCGGACGAGAGCTGTGTGCGCATCTCCTCGAATGTAGAGATACGGTTGAGCTTCTGTACCTGAAGGCCTCCTGCAAGAGCAGTCACAATATGAGGCGGCAGTCTTTTGAATACCGAAGTAGGTATAGAAAGCTTGCCGTCAGCCTTGCGCTGGTCGCTGTTTTCGGGCAGGCGTCCTGTCAGCGCATAGAAAAGCGTTGCCGTAAAGCCGTAAACGTCTGTAGCTTCATCAAGCACACCGATATCCTTATACTGCTCAGGAGCGGCGCAGCCGTCCATAAGCTCAGCCTCAAAAAATCCGCCGTTCTGACGCATTTCTTTAAGTGCGAAATCGGTAAGCCTGAGCTTGCCGGACGGCGTAACCGTCAGGTTTTCCGGCGATATCGCATAATGGCCGATACCTGCGCCGTGAAGCGCCGAAAGAGTTGTTATAAGAGGCATAAACAAAGGTCTTGCAGTGTTCCAGTCTATACTGCCGTTCCTTCTGTTTATATATTCGGTAAACGGGATAGATTCGTAATACTCGGAAACGGTATATGAAACACCGTTCTCGCTGAAAATATCAAAGATAGGCGCTATCGCCGTCAGCTCTCTCAGACGCGCGATGCTTCTGTAATAGCTGAGGAATTCTTCATTCAGCTTCTGGAACTGCTCCTCGTAGCCTTCTCTGATGACGACCTTTTTCTTGCCGCTTCTGCGTCCGCAAATACCCGCAGGCATAAACTCACTTATGATAACAGGCGCATTCATAGTTTTGCTGTAACCGATATATTTTGCGCCCTCAGCGTTATTGACGAGTTTTTTGCCGACAACGTAGTTACCCTCCTGAAGCTCAGCACCAAGGGGAATAAACGGTGCATTCTGTACGGCGTCCCTGTCAAAGCCGCAGACAGGGCATATTCTTTCGCCGTTATTATTTTTCATACAACCCAAGCAAAGCTGTGCCATATTATTACTCCAATCAATTAGCAATTAGCAATGTACTATGATACATCTGATAAATTATACCACAAACAGCCTACAGAATGCAAGCTTTTATGACATTAAATTTATGACGGAAATGTAATCGGCCCCGATTCTGGTTTTATGCTCATAGCTCAGACGATTACAAATTCAGGCTCCGAGCCGTTTATAAGCATTTTCTTTGCCTTGACAAGGTAAGAAATGTAGAGTACATATTGAGCGATGGTAAGTATACCGCCGGCGATCGAGAGAACGATAGTAACTGTTGAGCCGATATCATCGTTAAACGCTTTAGATACAAAATGTGTTGACGCATTAATAAGCACGATAATAAAATACAGCTTGAATATAGTAACGCCGTTGATCTCAATTTCATCGTTTTCAAACTTTATTGC
Source organism: uncultured Ruminococcus sp. (assembly GCA_902802105.1). Lineage (GTDB taxonomy): Bacteria > Bacillota > Clostridia > Oscillospirales > Acutalibacteraceae > UBA1213. Next base: position 46,328 of record CADCKR010000016.1, on the reverse strand, counting down.
AATATTTCTGATGCCCTGTATTATAAAGAACGTCACAACGAGCGAGGCTATATATGTAACGGTCGAGCATATAGCTGATATCATATTATTATAGTTGACGATCGGTAAGTAGCTGATGATCCTTGCTGTCATGCCCACGATTACTCCGGTAAGCGATATCTTGAAGGCAGGCTCGTCCTTGGCCGCCTTGACTATGCCCGTTATCTGGATTATATAACCGACCAGAGAGATTATCAGCCCCGCAAGCAAAAGCCCCAAAAATGCCAGAAGATATCCGGGTGAATTCTGCTCAAGATTTTTTGTCAGTTCCTCTCCGTTTACGCCTATTACGGGGAAAATTATTATCGGCACGAAGATAAGCTGACTTATAAGCATAAGTATTTCGGAGGTAAAGATTCTTTTTATGCCTTTAAAAGCATTCGGAAACTGCATATCTGATTCTCCTTTGCTGACAAAAGATATTTTTTGGACTGCTATAAGACTGATTATACAATTATTCTGAATAATTGTCAATCGAATTTGCCTAACTTCACGGAGATCAATTTTGGCCGGCAGGTTACACGGGGGAAACTCTTTTCCGGCGGAAAAAGAGTTCTCCCCCGGACCCATTTCCTGAAACCGCTGAATTTGAGCTGTAAATTTTAAAAATTGATTTCCCTGGCGGCAAGCTGCCGCTCCCAATTCGGCGCAGAGCCTGCGCATCTGCGGCACTATCTTTGTGCGGTATTGCCCTAAGTCTGCTTTTTATCAGAAATTAGTATTAACTTTCCGCTTTTATGCCGACTACAGAATTTTTTAGCGTCATTATAAACATTACATGACAAAAATCGGAAATTTCCTGACAAAAATCGGAAATTTTTGTTGATTATAAGCTTACAATCGTTTATAATATAAATACATTGTTTTATGTTATAATTATGATGGGAGTGTTTATAATTAAAAGTGAAATAAAAAACGGAAAGCTGTTTATATATTTAAGCGGAAGAATAGATTCGGGAAACTCTCAGAATATAGAGAGAGAGATCATCGATATTATTGATAAGGCGGGAAATATACCCCTTGTTTTTGATGCAGAGGCGCTTGAATATATTTCAAGCGCAGGACTGAGAATTATTCTGCGGCTGAAAAAGAAGGAGCCTGACATCAGCTTTATAAATGTGTCATTATATGTATATGACGTGCTTGAAACGACCGGATTTACCGAGATAATGACGGTCGAAAAGGCATACCGCGTTGTTTCTGTCGATGGTTGTGAGGAAATAGGAAGAGGCTCCAACGGAACGATCTACCGCCTCAACCGTGACATGGTTGTAAAGGTATATAGAAACGCCGATGCACTCGAGGATATCAGGCATGAACGTGAGGTCGCAAGGCTTGCACTTATCCTCGGCATACCTACAGCCATTTCTTATGATGTGGTGCGCGTTGGCGATAGTTATGGTTCGGTATTTGAGCTTCTAAATGCACGTTCCTTTTCAGAAATAATTGCTCAGGAGCCTGATAAAATAGACTGGTGCGTAAATGAATATGTATCAATGCTCAAAAAGATACACAGTACCACTGTACCCGAGGGCACGCTTCCCGACATGAAAAAAATAGCGCTTTCATGGGCTTCTTTTCTCAGGGACTATCTGCCTAAAAGCTCTAGCACAAAGCTCATAAGCCTTGTTGAAGCTGTTCCTGCCAATGACCACATGATACACGGCGATTATCATACCAAAAACCTTGAGCTTCAAAACGATGAAGTTCTGCTGATAGATATGGATACCCTTGCGGTAGGCGACCCGATATTTGAGCTTGCGTCAATGTTCAATGCATTCATAGGTTTTCATGAGCTTGACCATGAGAATGTAAAAAGATTTCAGGGATTTGATTTTGAGACCTCAACAGAATTCTGGAAAAAGGTGCTGCGCTTATATCTTGGCACAGATAACGAAAGCAAGCTGAAAGAGGTTGAAGACAAGGCCCGTATAATCGGCTATACACGGCTTATACGCAGAATCATAAGAAGAAATGTGACATCTTCTGCCAAAGAAAAGAAGGAGCTTGAATATCATACCGCACAGCTTATCTCACTGCTCGATAAATATGACAGTCTGGTATTTTCCCCAAATGAGATAATAGTTGAAGCCGATGTGAGCAAGCTTGATGATATACTTGATTTCATTAACGCTCACCTGCAAAAAACGAGCTGTCTGCCAAAGGAAAGAATGCAGATAGCTGTTGCGGCCGAGGAAATATTCGTTAATATAGCCAATTACGCCTATGCTCCCAGTAAAGGGAATGCATCAGTAAGAGTAGAGGTATCTCAGAAGCCGGTTACAGTGACGCTGACATTTATCGACAACGGCAAGCCATACGACCCGCTGAAAAAAGCTGATCCGGACATCACTCTGCCGGCAAATGAACGTCCTATAGGCGGCCTTGGCATATTTATGGTAAAGAAAACTATGGACGATGTAAATTACGAATATGCCGACGGCAAAAACATTCTAAGGCTGAAAAAGAACATATAAGCAATATGCAAAGGGAGTGCCTCAATGACTTGTTACCCTAAAAAAATAGACCTTCATATACATTCAAAGATCTCAGACGGTACCGATACGCCGTCCGAGATCTTGCAAAAGGTAAAGGGTCTTGGAATAGAGCTTTTTTCTATAACCGACCATGATGCGATAAAAGCGGCTCAGATCATCAGCAGGGAGCTTCGTGATGACAGTCCGGCATTTATTACCGGCGTTGAATTTTCATGCAGGGATGAAAACGGAAAGTATCATATTCTTGGCTACAGCTATGACCCTTCGGAAAAGGCCGTTATGGATATCGTGCAAAAAGCACATGATTACCGCATGGAAAAGCTTACAAGCAGACTGAATTTCCTGAAAAGCGAGTTCGGGATAACCTTCCCGCAGAATGAGATAGATACTCTGCTCAGGCAGGAAAACCCCGGAAAGCCGCACATAGGCAAGCTGATGGTAAAATGCGGATTTGCATCCACCAAGGAAGAAGCTATATCCGAATACCTCAACAAGGGCGATTTCATCGGCAGGTATGTACGTCCGGAGGAGGCTATCAACGGCATACTTGCAGGCGGAGGTATACCGGTGCTTGCCCATCCGTCGTTTGGCAGCGGCAATCAGCTTATAACCGGCGCCGAAATGGATAAGCGGCTGAGCAGACTGACGGAGCTCGGCCTGCAGGGCGCAGAATGCTTTTATTCAGGCTTTTCACGGGAGCTGATAAACGAAATGCTTGATTTTGCCAAAAAGTATGATCTGTATATCACTGCCGGAAGCGACTATCACGGCGCTAACAAGACTGTAGCATTGGGGCACACAAATCATCCCGATGTATCTGATTACCCCGCAGGGCTTATCAGATTTTTCAGACGTGTGCTCGCAGATATAAAATAATAAAATAATCCAGACCAGCGTTTGTGAGTTAAACAAAGCTCATTCAACAAACGCTGGTCTGTTATTTGCGGAAACGCACAGGTTATTTTTGTATCTCGAAGTACATTTTTCCGTTGTCGTCAGCTATAAATTTCAGAGTCTTTACATACTTGTTGTAGAAATTATCCATCTCGTTTTGTTCGGCCGGTATTTTCGCTTCTGCATAAAGCATCTCAACAAGTTCCTTGCCGTTGTATTTTAACAGATCGGGCAGGTACTTCTTCATCAGATAGCAAAGCACAAATTTTTTGAAATCGTCTATCTTTCCGGTGCCGAAATCATCAATGGCGCAGAAAAATATCTCATGACCCGCAAGAGTCTTCTTTATTGCCTCGCTTACCTTCTCATATTCAAACATCATAAGAAAATGTGCGTTCGGCAGTGAGGAGATAAGCCCCCAGTAGTCCGAATCGCTCGAAAACAGCAGGAATGAGGATACCTTGTTCTGGTAATGCTCCATACATACGGTCGCAGTCATTTTTATATCGACAAGGCTCTTCTGCTCCTTTACGCGCTCTACCATGATGTGCTCTATCGGTATCGGCACGAATTTGTCAAGCATATCCCAGCCGGGACTTGTATGGATATCGTCAAATAGTATCAGCTTGTGTATTTTTGATATTTCAGCACGTCTGAGACCTAAAATAACGCTGCAAAGTTTATAGGGATTTGAGTTTTCGCAGTCAACAACGATCTCGACGCTGTCGGTCTCGTTTATAAACTGATATATCCTTTCTTTTATATCTTCATCAGCTACGCGGTAATTTGACTTTGTGATATAATCATCGCCATGCTGTTTGTAAATAACGGCGAAAAATTTTGAATCGTTGATAAGCATTCCGCCGCAGTCGTATGGCTGCCAATGTATATATTGCTGGAACGGATAATACTCCCTGTTTGCCATATATTTCGCAAATTCGGATTTTATGACCTTTTCCTGAGTAAAGCGCGGGATTATGAAAAGGTCCTTGATATATTCCCAGTTCACATACTCCGGAAAAAGTCCCTTGCAGCGTGTGATGTTGTCGCTGATATATTTGTTTATGCTTTCCATATATTTAGCAGATGAACCGTTGGCTTTTATTATCCGTATACCCCATTCTTCAAGCTGCATTATATTTTTATTGTCGAACCAGGGCAGCCTGTCAATATTTATGAGATTTGATTTCATTTCGATATCGGTCTTTTTAAAATTCATCATAAGCTGAGTGCGCAGCTTGCATAAATATCTTATTATCAGGCTTGGCTGATCATCTTTCAGCTTTGCTATCAGCTCCGGCTCCTCCTCCCCTATTTGTTTTACTATATCGGATCTTATGCCGATAAGAAATGCAATGGTTGTTACAATATGCTTTGTGTATGCCATTTTATTTTCCTCCTTCACATATTTTATTATCCTTTATTGAACATACTATAAAAATATTGATATAAAAATACTCTTCGCTGCTTCAAAGCTTTTTCAGAAATTCTCTGCCGGCATCAGTAATGCCGGTCGCGGTAAATTCCAGAAGTTCACTGCATCCGAAGCGCGACGACGCCTTGACAAGGCCGTTTCTCCGCACAAGCTCAAGCGCCTTGCCGATATCCCTTACGGAAAATTTTTTGCAGCCCGGCGCAGACATCACTTCATTGAAGGTAACGCTCTTCTTGCTTTTCAGGGCTTCATTCAGAAATATCATAATGCTCACAGGGCATGGATCATGCAGCTGCATAAGTATCACTCCTTTTTCTTGGCGTTATCATTATAGTCATAAAACATCTTATCGAGCAGACTGTTGAGCCGGCTCTTGTCGCCGAATGCGGCTCTGATAAGTGTACCGGCATTCTTGAAAAGGAGCTTGAAATAAAGCCAGTCGCCCATATCGTCAAACTTTCTGGTAGAATTGATAAGATAGTTCCGGCGCAGAACGGTATATTTCTTTCCGCGCATCTCACCTAACTTTTTCAGCTTGCCTGCGGTAGCAACATCCTCCATAGCCTTTTTTTCGGAAAAGCCCCCTATCTCAAGGAAGGTCTTTTTTTCGGCCCAGAATATCCCGCAGTAACGTCCGGTGAGATTAAAGCCGGCCTTGCACAGCACATCATTGAAAAAAAGCGGGAAGGAATTCCGGTCGAAACGCATAGGCGCGCCGCCGCCGATAAACAGACCCGTTGCCATAAGATATGCGATCTCCTGCAGCGTACCCTTTGTCATGCGGTTATCACAGTCTATCGTGACCACTACTTCGCCCTTGGCTTCACGTATGCCGGTATTTCTCACGCTGCCGATACAGCGTTCATCGTTATAGAGCACCCTTGCGCCGTTTTGCCTTGCAAGCTCCGCAGTATTGTCGGTACAGCGGTTGCATACAACAATGATCTCCACTTTGCCGCCGTAGAATGAGGCGGCTCTTTTTACGGAGTTTATGCATCGCACAACATAGTCTTCTTCGTTATGTGCAGGAATAACCACAGTAAATGTACAGCCCTTCATAATACAAACGCCTCCTTCTGTTTTCATCTGTGATAATATTATAACCTATAATTACGATTCGTACAATACAAAATTATGAAATTTTTACAAAAATATATCCGGTGAAGAATAACACAGCGCTTCACCGGAATGAATATGTATTCAGATTTGCAATATCATTTGTCAGCCTTGGACTTATGAGCAAAAATAAGAGCTGATGCTGCAAAAATAACTGCTGCAAAGGCGGCCGTTATCATAAGCGGTACTATCATGCCGCCAAAATCGCCGGCAAGAGCACAGCGGGCAGCCTTTACGCTGTGATAGAACGGCAGACAGCTGCAAACAGCTACCCATGCATCGCCCATTGTATCAATATCCATCCAGATACCGCCAAGGATGGCAGCGGCTGTTATAACTGCCGAGCAGACGCCCGGAGCAGCCTTCTCGTTAAGAAGCGTACCAAAGAAAATACCTATACCGATAAAAAGTATTACTGCGGGAATAAACAGCGGCAGCGACAGCAGCATATAACCGATATTGAAGCTCTCGCCCTTTACGATAAGAGAAATTATCTCGCCGGCAATAAATGTTATAACAATCTGAACGGCCGCAATGATCGCAAAAGGAAGCGTATAGCCGATGATGAAATCCGTGCTCTTCATAGGAGAAGCATAGAGCCTTGTAAGAAAGTCGCTTGTGCGGTCAGAAGAAACGGCTATGCAGCTGAACAGCATGATAAACGTAAGGCCGAATATAGCTATTGCAGGCGTGAGCATCTCAATATTGAACACCTTTGTCGTCTCGGCTGCCTCAGCCAGACTAATATTGAACAGCTTGGCATCGGCAGGTATCTCCGGCTTAGGGATGGAAGCATTAATAAGCGTCATAACTATGAGCATTACCAAAGGCATTCCCAGGCAGAACAGATAGCTCAGGGGGTTCCTCAGCAGCTCTTTGATGTTCCTTGAAGTAAATACAAGTGCTCTCATTTCTTTTCTCCTCCGACAATTTCAACAAATGCATCCTCTAATGTATCCTTGTTAACAGACTTTTTCAGCTCGTCTGCGGTGCCCACAGCAAGAACATGACCCTTTGCCATGACAGCTATCGTATCGCAGAGCGCTTCTACCTCGTCAAGATAGTGGGTAGTAAGCACTATTGTAACCTTGCCCTTGAGCTTCTTTACAAATCTCCACAGCTCGCGTCTTGCAAGAACGTCAAGGCCAAGCGTAGGCTCATCAAGGAAAATGAGCTTAGGGCCGGTAATTAGCGCCATAGCAATGCTGAGCCTTCTCTGCCAGCCGCCCGAAAGTGTTTTCGAGCGCTGATCCCTTACCTCGCCAAGTTCAAGTGAATCATAGATATCTTCAAGTCTTTCCTTAAGATCCTCATTGCTTACGCCGTAGATGCCTGCAATGAATTTCAGGTTCTCTTCAACAGTAAGGTTGCCGGCGATAGCGGTCTCCTGTGTAGAAATATTTACAAGAAGCTTTATCTTGTCGATATCACTTCTGAGGTCAAGCCCCAATACCTTTGCCTCGCCCTCGGTGGGGAGCGAAAGACCTGTAAGCATACGTATGGTAGTAGTCTTGCCGGCGCCGTTTACCCCCAAAAGGCCGAATATCTCGCCTTCGCTGACCTCTAAGTCAATGTGGTCAACTGCTGTTTTTGTACCGAATTTTTTTGTGATCCCCTTCAGAACTATAGCCTTATTCATAATCATCAACCTCCAGAACCGGCGCATTGTCAAGCTGTGTAACGAAATCATCCACTCCGCTTATAGGTATCAGCGCCATGCCTTGTTTTATATCTCCCACAAGAAGAAGCTCATCTCCGTCTTTAAGACCAAAGACACACTGTGCATCTTCGGGTATCACTATCCTGTTGTGCTTTATCCTGCATTTGCCGAATATGAATTTTCTCTTTGCATTCATAGCCTTGTTAATATCTCTTTGTATAAACATAGATGCTACGTTATCCATATCAATATCGAAAATTTCTGCAAGCTGCGAACACCTCATTATGTCAGGAATACTTTCTCCGTTTTCCCACTTGGCGATCGTCTGACGCGAAACGTCAAGCTTTTCTGCAAGCTCCTCCTGCGTCATCTTTTTGCTTATGCGTACTTGTCTCAGTACATCGTTCATGCTTATCCCTCGCTTTCAGTATCTATATTTTACCATTCACGGCGGTATATTTCAACCAACTTTACTGTACATTTAATGTTAAAAATAGTAGCACCGCAAATTTTAACATTAATGCATATCTCGTCAAAAATCAGTTATTTTATTCTAAAAAAGCATAAAAACGGCACTGTAAGTATATATTTATAGCTTGCTGTGCTATTATTTGTAACATTGCAGGATATCAGTAAAAAGCTTGGACTTATACTAATACCTAACAAAAAGCAGACAATTTTTGCGGTCTGATTTCCGCAATACTTTGTTGTCGTCGCAATACTTTGTTGTCGTTCTCGGAATCCGTCAGGATTCCTGCGTCCTCCGCCGCGTCTTGCGAAAATCATCCTCGCAAACCTAAGTCTGCTTTTTATAAGGAATTAGTATTACTCCTGCCGCAGCTTTTTTCATAGCTTCAACGCAAACACAAAACCCCAAAACGCAGAAAAAGCCCGCAGGCAGGAACCTGCGGACCGGGAATACATCAATATACATAAACAGGCATATTTTTATAAACTGCTTTGTACAGCTTTTCGGCAAAATCAAGCGGAAGATTTACACAGCCGTGAGAACCGTTGTAAAAATAAGTAGTGCCGCCAAAGGAATCCTGCCATGTAGCATCGTGGAAGCCGACATCATCAATAAACGCCATCCAGTAGGACACATCGGTAGTATATCCGGGACCGTAGAGAGTGGCGGGAGATTTTTTCTCATAAACGATAAAGGCTCCTTTGGGAGTATCCTGGCCGTTGCCGGGAGTGCCGGTAACTACGTCCGATTCAAGAATGACCTTTCCGTTTTTGTGGAGCCACATATGCTGGGCATCAATGCTGACCTCAGCATACATATCGCCTTTTTTGATTACAGCATCGTAGTCGGCGCAGACACGCAGCCACCATTTGTTGCTTTCCCTGCTTTTGTTTGTCAGATCAAGATCGACCGAGCTGCCCTCTTCTATATAGGAGCGCAGCATTTCTGCGGCATAGTCGCTGTCAAATATCCAGCCCGTTCCAAGATTGGAAAGGGTCTTTTTTTCGCCCGATGCAGCAGTGAATGTAACAGTGCTCTCAAAAGTGTCGTACTTGTCTGCAAGAGCCTTTGTATAGCCGTAAAGCTCTTTGTCGCTGACGATACATTTATATCCGCTGCCGTCCTTTTCAACAGTCAGCCAGTCCTTTATATCGTTAAAATCAAGTGTCGCCTTATCATTTCCGAATCTCAGGGTGATCGTTATATCGGAAAGAAGCTCATCAAGGTATTTCATCTGTTCGGTAGGGATAATTTTTTTAGTCTGAGTAGATATAGTGCTGCCTTCGTCCTCAGCAGGAGCAGCCATGTAATCTTTTCTTGCAGGGATAATGAATATAAGCAGACAGCCTGCAATTATTACAAGCACAGAACAGGTAAATATAAAACCCAATATTATTTTTTTATGCTGAGCGTTTAATTTCCTTTCTGACATTTGGTTTATACTCCCTTTCACCGATCAAAACGATTCTTAATCCAATAAAACGTACAGTGACACACTTTGATTATTTTACCATAAAACGATCAGAAATTCAATGAAAAACAACAAACTATTTTTACTGAAATTATATAAAGACACAAAATATTTGAAGTAAATTATAACTAAAGGCAATTATTGGCAGAAGTAAAGCTGTCTGATGCTTTGATATTATGATACCCGTTTTTAAAGAAATTATACTATTGCTCAAGGCAGCGGAAAAATCAGCTGTATTTCGGTGAAGCTTGTTTTTTGAAATATTCACGCAGGTAGACTGCAACACCGTCATTAAAGCTTTCTCCGATTATGAGATCAGCCTTTTGGCGGACTTCATCCACTGCATCACCTACAGCTATGCCATAATCCGAAGCACGAAGCATTTCAAGGTCGTTAAGGTTATCTCCGAAGGTAATAACTCTTTCGGCTCCAAGCATTTCCTTCAGCTTGAGCACACCGGACGCCTTTGTTGCATCGGCGCTGAATATTTCAAGGAAATACATATCCGAATAATTGTCGCTGTACAGTGTTGCCTTTGCCTTCGGCAGCCTGCACACCTCCTCGTAGATAGGACGCAGCCTCTCGTATTCATCCACCATTGTAAAGTATATCACCTTTTCATCATCCGTCGCAGTTATATCCGACACCTGCTGAAAGCTCTTGTAGTCCTCGTTTTTGCGCACCTCAAAGAAGTTCCTTTCAACCTCATTTGTCAGCCGCTCAAACGCAACATTAATACCGCAGTCGCTGTCGAACTTATAAACGAATGACATTCTGTCAAAGTATTTCAATATCCTGATTATTTCCTGAGCAGTCGCGGTATCCATTGAAACGCAGTCGATATAGCTTCTTTTGCTGTGATCATATATCAGCACACCGTTGAGATGTATGCTCGGTATCCTTACATCAAGACTGCTGAGATACTTTATCGCAGACTGACTCCTTGCCGTTGCTACAGTAAAGAGCATCCCCTCATTTATAAGGCCGGAGATGATCTCCTTTGATGTTTCAGTAAGCTGTGCCTTTTTATTGAGCAGGGTGCCGTCAAGGTCGCTGACAAATAAGGTTTTCATCATTTCGCCTCCTGCTCAGTTCATTTCCTTGTAGTAATAGGTGATATCAGCAAGGATAAGTGTATTGCAGTCCGGAAAAGGACGGACAGAGAAAAATCCCTTATACTCTTCCCCGTCACGCATATATACTATGCCTTCGCCCTCCGGCTTTCCTTCTGAGAAAACTCCCGTGTAGCGGTGGTCGGAATAGAGCATAGTACCTCCGCCGTTTGGAACTCCGTTTCTGAGACGTCCGGTATAGATGCCTTCGGTGCCGCCTGCACTGATCTTCTTTTCGATTATATATTCGGGCGTTTTGCGGTAGATCTCATATTCGGTGTTGTTCAGCTCAGGACAATTCGGAAGCTCGGTAAGCTCCTTGAAAAGCACCTTCATCGGCTTATCCGGCTCATTGCTGCGGAAAATACCCTCGAACTGCTTTTCTGCAGCAGGCAGGAAAATACAGCCCATGCCGCTGCGCATATTGTCGCTTATGCCGCCGTAATAAACCAGGCCGCCGTTTTTGGAATATTCACAGGTGTATGTCAGCTCGTTATTTTTATAGAGCGACTTCCTTATCACGGCATGATCTGCGATCTCGTTTATTCTGCCGTTCATCATGCCATCGGAAAAGCTTCCGACAAATTTAGCTTCATTATTGACATATAATATTCCATAGCCGCTGTAGCTGTCGTTTTTCCACATTCCCTTATATCTTTGTGCTCCGTTCAGATATTCAACGCCGAAGCCTTCGCGCTTTCCTTCATTGAATGTCCCGATATACACAAGACTGTCCTTCTCAAAGAGCTTTCCGTGTCCGCAGCGTCCCAATGACGGCGGATCGCTGTATTCTATTGCAGCACCGCTTTTGAGCTTGTTTGTCCAGTCGCCGGAATAAACAAGCTCTTTTTCACTGTTATATTCGCTGAATATCCCCACAGGCTCTCCGTCAGCGAAACGCCCCTCAGCATAACATCCGTCAGAGAAAAACAGCCTGCCTGTTCCGTTGTAGGCATCGTCAGCAAACCCGCCGGAATAGATCACCCTGCCGTTCTTGCCCGTAAGAGTACATTTCCCGTGTGCCCTGCCGCTGCGGAACGTGCCTGAGACAGTCCTGCCGTCCTCATAATAAAGCGTTCCTTCGCCGTCATATTTATTGTTGTACCAGCCGCCTTTATATTTTACCGTGCCATCAGTCCTGTAGAGTATGCCCTGCCCAAAGCGGACATTGTTCCTGTAGCCGCCTGTATAGATCAGATCACCTTCTGCGCTGAACTGCGTACCCTTTTCAAGAAAAACGCCGTCCTTGAACTTGCCGACAAAAAAGGTCTTATCCGCAGGATTGTATGTCATTCCGGCGCCGTTTTTCTTTCCGTCGCTGACGCTGCCCGTATAAAGCAGTCTGCCGCTGCTGTCAAAATGCGACACTACCTCAACCGATCTGTCACCCGACCATCTGCCGACAACGACACTGTCATCCGACGGTGAAAAAGCTGCTCCAAGCCCTTCACGATCGTTTTCCTTCCAGCCGCCGACATAACAAAGCTTGCCTGATCTATAATAATACACGCCGAATCCGTCACGCTTGTCGTCAAGATAATCTCCCTCGTAGGCTGTCTCGCCGTTTGACATGATAGTACGTCCCTTGCCGCTACGCTTGTTATCCTTCATCTCTCCGAAGTAATAATACCTCTTATCGCCTGACTCTATGCACTTTTTATCAACGGCTTCAAACGGACAGTCATCCGCAAAGGCGCAGCTTCTCCCGTAAAGCCCGTCCGGACTTTTCTGCTCTGTAGTGAATATAGCATCCTCGACCAGCTCGGCAGCTTCCTCGCTCTCCTGCTCGGATTCTGCCAATACGGGCGCTGTTTCCGGAGTTTCTTCGTTCTCCTGCTCGGATTCTGCCAATACGGGTACTGTTTCCGGAGTTTCTTCGCTTTCCTGTCCGGATTCTGATTGTACTGGCGCTGTTTCCTGAGCTTCATCGTTATACTGTTCGGATTCTGCTTGTACGGGCTCTGTTTCCGTAGTTTCTTCGCTTTCCTGCTCGGATTCTGCTTGTACGGGCTCTGTTTCCGTAGTTTCTTCGCTTTCCTGCTCGGATATTGCCTGTACGGGCTCTGTTTCCGGAGCTTCTTCGCTTTCCTGTTCGGATATTGCCTGTACGGGCGCTGTTTCCGGAGCTTCATTATTTTCCGATCCCGGATTTGCTTCCGTCAGCCATGCCGGTACCGGTTCTGTATATTCCTCTGCGTTATCATCTGCATCACTTTCCGGCTCATCGATACGTATCTCTTCGCTGCTGCGAAGGTCAAAGCCGCTGCCGTCCCCTTCAAGCAGATCTGTATCTATCACAAAATCCGAGCCGTCAAACTGTTCATCTGATACAGGCTCAGTATCAGTTTCGGCTTTCTGCTCTGAAACAAGCCTGTTCAGCGCTTTCATGCGCGCCTCATATTCATCCTCACTGCAAAAATAGAAGCTGCCGCAGTTAGTCACACAAAAAACCTTTGGTTCGCTCGTAAGTATGTTAAGCTTGTTTGTAAGCTCCTTGTCAAGAGAAACGTCAAAGGGAATGAGTATCTCACTCCTTGAGCCGACTTTCAGAATGAGCGCCTGCTTTTCGGCGTCAGCGCCCGCGGCTATCATCATATTTACGCTTCCGTCGATCTCGTTGAGGTATTCCGTCCTTAGCCAGATGTGGCGCAGGCTGTAGAAAACTCTCTTTACCGGTCTGCGCATATCGTCATACTGCTCTACGGCATAGCCGTCCGGTATTTCTATCACACGCTCGGCCTGCCTTGCTCCCTTTGTGCGCCTGTATTTAAGTGCGCTGCCGCTTTCAAGAGTGTAGCTGTAATTGTATGTAGAATCGTTTATCTTGATGCTGCTCCGCTTTTTTTGCGCCGCACCTGTTTCAAAAAACCTTTTTCTTGCTGAGCAAAGCACATCACTTCCGTTCCACATATCATACATAGTGCTGTACACTCCATAGATAATAAGCTCCTTGTTTATATTATGTGTCATTATCTGCTCCATAATAGCATCCCCCTGTGCTTTCGGACTGTCTGCTTTCATATAATATATATAATACAATAAATTACGGATTTTTGCAAACAAAATGTCTTTTTTTGCAGTTTTTTATTTTGTTTTTTTATAAATTATGGTATAATCGTTCTGTGATATTTTTTACGGAACGGTGATATTATGTTTTTTTCTTTATTTGAACAAACAAGCTCTCAGGCAAGCACACAGGTCAGCGAAGAAAGTACCGTTACCATGGTAGAGCAAATGGAAAAGAACCTGAGCGCAACTCAGAAGTGGCTCCAGGATGCCTACAAATGGTTCATTACAGCACTGCCTAATATTGTTTCCGCAATAGTTATCCTTATATTGGGCTGGTGGCTCATAAAGATAGTGTGCAAGATAGTACGGAAGGCTATGATGAAAAGCAAGGCCGACCCGACCGTATGCACGTTTTTGCTTTCTGTAATAAACGTAGCTCTCAAAATAATACTGGTGATCTGCGTTATATCAACAATGGGATTTGATGTTACCACCCTGATAACTACGATCGGTGCAGCGGCTGTAACAGTCGGTCTTGCGCTGAAGGACAGCCTTGCAAACGTGGCAAGCGGTACGCTGATAATACTTAACAAGCGCTTCAAGATCGGTGATTACCTCGAAACGGAAGGCCTGAAAGGAAAGGTAGTGAAGATCGACATGATGTACACTACCCTCTGCACCTATGACAACAAGGAGATACTTATCCCGAATTCACGCCTGACAAACAACAACGTGACAAACTATTTTGTAATGAACGAGCGCCGCATTGACCTGATAGTTCCGATAGCCTACAGTGAGGATATCGCAGAAGCAAGAAAGGTGATAATGGAGCTTATACATAACAATGATATGGTAATACAGGATAAGTATAACCGTGTTGCAGTTCAGACGCTGAACGAAAGCAGCGTTGATCTCAGCGTGTGGATATGGTGCCATTCGGAGGATTACTGGCCCCTTATGGAGGAAATGCAGGAAAGCATCAAAAATTCACTCGATGCTCACCACATACAGATACCGTTCAATCAGCTTGACGTTCATATTATTGATAATGCCAATAAAAAAGCCCTTAAAGAACCCAACGCATAAAGAAAAGGAGAGAAAGCAATGATACTCGCTATTGATGTCGGCAACACAAACATTGTATTCGGAGGTGTTGACAAGCATTCTAAGATCTCATTCCTGTGCCGCATAAGCACAGACACCAACAAAACCGATGATGAATATGCGGTTCAGCTAAAGACACTGATCGACCTTAACGGAGTGACTGTAGATTCGTTTGAAGGCGGGATCATTTCGTCTGTCGTACCGCAGATAACACCTATACTCAGGATGGCTGTACAGAAGGTAACAGGCAAATCTCCGCTTGTTGTCGGCCCGGGAATAAAAACCGGACTTAATATAATGATAGACAATCCTGCACAGCTCGGCAGCGACCTTGCCGTAGGTGCTGTTGCTGCGATCTCGATATATCCCAAGCCGCTCATGGTCATCGACATGGGCACTGCCACAACGATCTGCGTTGTAGACAAGGACTCGAATTATCGCGGAGGCATCATTGCTCCGGGTGTTAAGGTCTCTATGGAATCTCTTACCCGCAACGCCGCGCAGCTGCAAAGCATAGGACTTTACCCGCCCAAACGTGCTATCGGCACAAATACCGCCGACTGTATGCGCTCCGGCCTTGTCTTTGGAAACGCTTCGATGATCGACGGACTGATAGACCGCATGAGCGCCGAAATTGAGGGTACTCCTACCGTTATAGCTACAGGCGGACTTGCTCCAAGCATAATTCCCTACTGCACCCATAATATAATAATAAACAACGAGCTTCTCCTTATAGGTCTGCGCATAATTTTTGACAAAAACACACGTTAGTATCTGCCGGCAATGCCATTAAGCTATAGATCAAAAAATATACCTCGTACTCAAACAAGGGTACGGGGTATATTTGAATTTTTTAGATTTTTTCAGAGATTGATCTTGATGGTCTTATACTAATACCTAACAAAAAGCATACAATTTTTGCGGTCTGATTTTTATCAGGTATTAGTATTAAACAAAAACAGCAGAATCGTTTACTATCAAAGATCAAAGCAAACTGTTCCGTCGCTTATACGGTACACAGCACCAATGACCTTCAAGCCATGCTCCTCTTCCCTGTGTATCTCGAAGCTGCTCTCGATTATGCCGATACTGTGCTTTACGTTCAGACAGCAGGCTTTGTATTCGTCCTTCTCGTCACCGACTGCCTTTCTTATCTCATCGGTTATGAATTTTATGTATCCGTCAGGGTCGTGGTTTACAGCCGCATCGACCGCACCGCATTTGTCGTGGCCAAGCACAAGAACCAGCTTTACTCCAAGATGCGAAACAGCATATTCTACCGAGCCTAACTGATGGTCGTCCATAACATTGCCGGCTACACGTATAACGAAAAGCTCGCCTATTCCGGCGCTGAAAATACTTTCGGGTATCACTCTCGAATCAGAGCAGGATATGACCACTGCATACGGCACCTGACCGTGAAGCGCAGTTTCTTCCCTTCTGCACAATGAAATATCGCCGCTGCTTTTTTCGGCGGTGATATATTTTCTGTTGCCCTGCTTCAATCTTTCAATGGCTTCATCTGCACTTATGTTTTCAATATTCATTATTACCCTCCGTTCTGCTTTTGTCATCATTTATCATTCTGCGGAATTTCTCGGTCTGATACAGCATCGTCTTGCCGAGATCATACCCGTCTGAAAAAGCCGACAATGCAGGCAGTCTGCCGAGCATATCCTCACGCAGCGATCTTATGTCTGTCTTTCCGTTGTCACAAAGCGGAAATGAACTGTAGAGAAATATATGAGAGGGCACCTTGTATGAAGAAAGCTTTTGCTTCAGCTCATGCATAAGCATATCAATGAAGCCTTCCTCCTGTGACTTGTCCATATCATATTCGGGTATCACACAGGCTTCAACGCTCTCTCCCCATATTCTGTGAGGCGCTCCGAGAACCTTCGCCGAGCGTACTCCGCCGACAGACATCAGCGCCTGTTCGACTTCAACCGGCGAAACATTTTCTCCGCAGCGGATGATTATATCCTTTATCCTGCCCGTGATCTGGAGCATATCTTTATCTATCAGCCTGCCTATATCTCCCGTGTGCAGCCAGCCGTCACTGTCAAACGGTTCTGAATCCCTGCCGCTGCCGTAATATCCGTTCATGGTGCAGTATCCCTTGATGACTATCTCTCCAGGCTCTCCGTGAGAAACAAAGCCTGTTCCGCTGCGCCACACACGCACGTCTATCCCCGGAAGTATATGCCCGACAGAAACAGCCCTGAGTTCAAGCGCATCATCCGCAGACTCAACAGCAATAACAGGCGAGCATTCAGTCTGACCGTAGCCGCAGAGTATCTTTGCGCCGCCGAATGCCTGTTCCAGACGCATCATTTCCGCAGGAGTGGTAAAGCCGCCGCCGACAATGCAGACATTCAGCCTGCCGCTCACCTTTTCCTCAAACTGCGGAAGTCTTGTCATCATTGCATACACTGCGCCCACCGACGCCATATCAGTAACATCTCCCTGACCTATCAGGTCGGCTATCACATCGGGCTTGAGCATCCTGACAAGGTGAGTTCTTTTTCCGCTTATCAGGTAAACATGGAGCACAAGCAGTCCATAGCTGTGAAAAAGAGGCAGCGCCGCACAAAGAGAATCTTTAAGTCTCGGAGAAAGCACCTCGTAAGCGCCTGATGCATCATTCAGAATAGAATAAGCCGAAAGCTTCACCGCTTTGGGAGAAGATGTTGTGCCTGTAGTGAATATTATCACAGAGGTATCACGGCAGCCGGCCTCTGATGATATGAACGGTATTTCCGAAGCTTTGCAGCACCCGTCTGAAAGATACTCCATCGGCTTTACGTTCTGCAGGCCGATGCCTGCTCTCAGAGCGGCTTTCTGAGGAGCTCGGCTGTCATTTATCATTGCCCGTGTTCCGGAATAAAGCATGAATGATGCGCCCACCATTTCTGAAAGTCTGCCGACATCCTCTGCGGATATACCGTAATTCATCAGCACAGCAATTCCGCCCGAAAGTATGACTGAATAAAAAGCTATGACCCATTCTATGCTGTTAAAGCCCCAAAGCACTACCCTGTCGCCCTTGCTAACGCCGTTATTTTTTAGCAAAGAAGCTCCGTTTTCAGCCATTTCACACAGCTCACGAAAGCTCACGCTTCTGCCCTCGCAGATAAGTGCCGGAGCATCGCCGGATACCCTGCTTTTTTCCCTCAGAAACTCTCCGAAAGTCATTTTCGTCAATTCCAATCCTGCTCCACCGTCCTTTTCTTCCGCTAACTATGTTATCATAAAATTTAGTTCAATTCAAGTGTGTCAGCCCAAAATCATGACATCAGCCCGTAGCCTGCATCTGTGGGGATATCGTTCAGCATAAGCACACAGCAGGCGGCAAGAACCGGATAAAGCGGGATATCCTCCGGACAGAAAGCATCTGTTTCACAGGGCTCTATGATTTTTCCCGAAAGTGTTCTTAACGACCTTTGCAGGCAAATTATAGTATGATCGCCGTTCCTGCACGAAAGAGTAAGAGTATCTCTGCCAGAATATGAGCAGCCTATCACAGGCGCGCCTGTCCTGCTGAGTATATTCATGGCGTCGGCACTGCCGGTGTCTGCTATGGCTGTCACGCCTTCAAGGCGCAGTCCCGAACTCATGCTGAAAGGTGCATCACCAAAAACGACAATGCCTTTGCAGCTTACCTGTGTCAGCTTGTTGACGCTTAATACAAGAAACTCCGCTTCCGATGCTGTTTCAGCTATCTTCCCTTCCTCACATACAAGAGCACCGCCGTAATTATTGCAGGCATTCACTATAGTCTTAGTGAGCAGCTTTTCGCCGAAGTCGCCGCAGACAATGATTTTTTTCAATTTATGACCTCCGTTCAGTGTCAGGAACTTATTTATAATAATCATTTCAATAATGCAAATTATGTGACTAAAGTTGATCATCTGTGTTCAGAACGGCACACTTTTAATTTTCTTTTAAAGAAAGTTGATTTCCGTGCAAATTGGAGGAAGTCTATTGACCAAAGCAGCGAAATGTGCTATACTTTAGTGCGTTAATAAACATTATTACAAGCTATTCTAAAAAGATAAGAGGAAAAAATATGGATATATTCAAGTCAAGGAGAATAGTCGTCAAGGTAGGCACATCAACACTGACATACGAAAACGGAAAAGTGAACCTCAGAAGGCTCGAAATGCTCTGCAAGGTGCTCAGTGACCTTCACAACAGCGGCAAGCAGATCATTCTTGTCAGCTCAGGAGCTATCGGCGTTGGCATGGGTAAGCTGAAGATGAAAGAAAGACCGAGTGAGACACGCTACAAACAGGCTCTTGCTGCTGTAGGACAATGTGAACTCATGTTCCTTTATGATAAATTCTTCGGCGAATACAACAATTCCGTGGCACAGGTGCTGCTTACCAAAAATGTCGTTGTAAACGACCATTCACGTCAGAATGTAATGAACACCTTTGAGTCACTGCTGGAAATGGATATCATACCCATCGTAAACGAAAACGATACCGTTGCTATTGATGAGATCGTAGGAGCAAACTTCGGCGATAATGACAACCTTTCCGCTATCGTTGCCGATCTTGTCGGAGCTGACCTGCTCGTTATACTCACCGATATTGACGGACTTTACGATTCTGACCCGAGAAAAAATCCCGATGCAGTAAGGATACCTGTTGTTACTCATATCGACGAGCACATCAGAACTATGGCGGGCGGTTCCGGCTCAAACAGAGGTACGGGCGGCATGGCTACAAAAATAACAGCAGCGGCAGCGGCTACACAGGCAGGCATCAACTGCTGCGTTATGACCGGAAAAGACCCGGCAAACCTCTATAAGCTTATAAACGGCGAACCGATGGGAACTATGTTCTTGGCTCAGGAAGGAAAGATATAACACCGCAATATTAAAATGTGATCTGTAAAGGAGATGCAAAAATGAGAATAATTGACGAAATGGGCAGAAAAGCAAAGCTTGCTTCAAGACAGCTTGCAACTGCCGGAGAAAAGAAAAATACAGCTCTCAGGGCTATTGCTGATGCACTTTTAGCAAATAAGGAAAGAATTATTGAAGCCAATAATACCGACCTTGAAAACGGCAGGGCAAACGGTCTGAGTGCTTCGCTGCTTGACAGACTCAAGCTCGATGAAGGACGCATAAAAGGTGTTGCTGACGGCGTTCTTGAGGTAGCGGCACTGCCGGACCCGATAGGAACGGTTATTTCGGGCAGCACAAGACCCAACGGAATGGAGATCACAAAGATCCGTGTTCCGCTGGGCGTAATAGGTATTATTTTTGAAGCTCGTCCGAATGTTACCGTAGATGCTGCCGTGCTTTGCCTGAAAAGCGGCAACGCCGTGATCCTCAGAGGCGGCAAGGAGGCTATCAACTCCAACAAGTGTCTTACCGCCATCATGCAGGACGCTGTAGAAAGCACAGGTCTTGACAGGAACTGTATACAGCTCATTGAGGATACCACAAGACAGTCCTCGGTTGAACTGATGGAGCTTACCGAATATCTTGATGTGCTCATTCCAAGAGGCGGCAAGGGACTTATACGTGCTGTCGTGGAAAACGCAAAGGTTCCCGTAATAGAGACAGGCGCCGGAAACTGCCATGTATTCGTTGACGAAAGCGCAGATATCGACATGGCTGCAAATATCATCTATAATGCAAAAACATCCCGCCCCTCAGTGTGCAATGCAATAGAAACTATCCTCGTACACGAGAATATCGCAGAAAAGGTTCTGCCGGTAATAAAGGCTCGTCTGGACGAGAAAAATGTTGAGATCCGCGGCTGCGAAACTGAATATCTTGACTACAAGCTCGCCGTGAAGGTCGTGTCATCCATTGAAGAAGCAATGGAGCATATCGCAAAGTATTCCACCGGACACAGCGAATGCATCGTTACAAGCAGCTACAAGAACGCAAAGCTCTTTACTTCGACAGTTGATTCGGCAGCGGTTTATGTCAATGTATCTACCCGCTTTACAGACGGCGGTATGTTCGGTCTTGGAGCTGAGATCGGCATTTCAACACAGAAGCTTCATGCAAGAGGTCCTATGGGGCTGAATGAGCTCACCTCTGTCAAGTTCATCATAGAGGGTGACGGTCAGGTCAGATAATACTGCTCATATCAGCAGATACATCAGCGCCATAAGAAGTGCATTGTCTGTTTTTTCGTCCATAAGCAAAAGTATCAGTCCAAGGATAAGCGTTTTTTCCTTATCCCTGAACAGTACTTCAAAAATACCGCCTGACGGATGCTGCGTATATGTCTCCGTCATCGGCGGTACGGTCTTACGGTCTTGGTGCTCAGGAGCGCGGATGTTATCCGCTGAGCCGTGTCCGGGATTTGCGTGAGCCGGTGCGGCAGTGACTGCATCAACAGTATGCTGTCTTTCGTGCGAAGCTGCGGTTTCCGCCGAATGCGGCGTGTGCTGCTCCTGCAAAGCATTTTCCGCAGGATCGGCACGATTTACGGGAGCAGTATTCTGCCGTGAGTTATCGGAAGCTCCTTCGGATGCAAAGCGGATGGCATTTGCCCTGCGCTGCATCTCCTGCGTGCGCCTGAGCGCTTCCTCCTGCATCCGCCGCATCTCGTTATCGGTCATATCATTCACCGCCTTTGCTCAGAAAAGCTCGAAGCCCATCCCCTTCAGTACCGGAAGAAGCTTCATTATGCCCAACAGTCTTATTGCTCCGTCAAGACGCTTTGACCGTTCTTCATGCAGGAACGGCCTGAGTGCCCGCAGGAGCCGGGTACTGTCGTCCTCACGGTTTACCGAACCAAGGACAGGCGCAAGCTTCATCATCATTCCTATCATATCCGGATCAGCGGACGGCTGTGCCTGAGACTGAACCGGCACTGGAATGCTTTGCTGCACCGGCGGCTGGGATACAGACCCGCTGCTTTCCTGAGAGCGCGAAAACATTCCCGCAAGTTCCTTTATCTGCTGCATCGCAGACGGGTCGCTGAGCAGCTCGCCTATCTTTTTGGAGATATCCTCCATGGCCTACTTTTCCCCCATAAGCTTTTTGAGCAGTGCCTGCGCCTGCGGAGTTTTCATTATCTCCTCCGTCTTGCGCCTGTCGGCAAGGATGCTCTCTACCTTTTTGCGATCCTCTCCCGAAAGGCTTTCAAAAAGCTTGTCTACATTCTTTTTATCCATATACTCACCACCTCTACATGAATATGTAAGCAAGGAGGCAAATATGAAGATCCTGGTTTTTTCCGACTCACACGGCAATGAAAAACACCTGATAAACGCTGTACGCAAGCATAAAAACGCTGATATCATCGTTTTTTGCGGTGACGGTCACCGTGACATCGAGGACGTGCAGAAAGCTCTTCCGAACAAGATATATTTAGCTGTAAGAGGAAACTGCGACTGGAACTGCAGCAATCCCCTGCTTATGACCTACACCGCAGCAGGGAAAAAACTGCTTATCGCCCACGGACACGCACAGTATGTCAAGGAGGGACTGAGCAGGCTTATCGCTCTCGGCCACAAGGAGAAGGCGGACATCCTGCTTTTCGGGCATACACACACCCAGCTTACGACAGCAGACGGACGAATGCTGATAATGAATCCGGGATCTATCGGCTTCGGCGGACAGTACGGTATTATTGAGATCGACGAAAACACCGGCACGATCACCGCAAACGAATATCCGGATAACAAATTCGGACCTGTTATCATTACATAATATGCAGCCCTGACCGCAGCGTTTACATTATGTGCATTCCCTATAATAAAATTAATAAGCAGGATGAGAGATCAAATAATTTCTCATCCTGCCCGATTCAGCCTTTTCCTGTAACAGGAGAAGGCTATTTTTTCTCCCTGAGATCATAGTTTTTGTCTTCCGCGATCATTTCAAGCATGATAGATGCAAAACGCGGGTCAAACTGTGTGCCGCTTCCCTTCTCTATCTCTTCCCTGACTTTTTCCTGAGGCATCGGGTCACGATAGCTGCGGCTGCTCGTCATTGCATCGTAAGCATCAGCAACAGCAATTATCCTTGCCTGTTCGGGTATCTCTTCACCGTTTATCCCATCCGGATATCCGCCGCCGCTGTATCTCTCATGGTGCCATCTTGCGCCCGTTGCAAGCTCTTTCTTTTCCTCAATGTTTTCAAGTATCTTTGAGCCCATAACAGGGTGCTTTTTTATTATCTCAAACTCATCCGCAGAGAGCCTGCCCGGTTTGTTGATAAACGCATCCGGCACTCCTATTTTTCCTATGTCATGCAGAAGAGCCATCATGTAAATATCGTTCTGAGCCGATTCACTGTAGCCGAAGCGTTTTGCTATTTCCTTCGTATAATCGGCAACACGGCTCGAATGTCCGTTTGTATATGTATCCTTTGCGTCTATCGTTCCGGCTAATGTCTTTACGATATGAATAAGCATCTGCTCGTTTTCAATATTTTTCTTATTGACTTCATTCTCAAGATCATGCCTTATCTTTCTGAAATCGTAGATCTGCTGAACGACAACAAGTACAAGCAGACTCAGCAGGCCTATCAGCATGGGTATCTCGTTGCTGTTATGCTCAAAGAATATAAGCATCAGTATTTCCGTTACAGACATTATGAGGAATACAAGAAAACCTGCCGCAGCGTAGGGATATTCTTTTACATGACCTTTCTTAACATCTATCAGCAGCGTTACAAGCACGCAGAACACGACAAAGCCAAGCACAAGATCAATATATATAAGTGACGTCTGGAACGACTGTATTCCGGCAAAGTGAAGCGCTGTCCATAAAATGAAGTTGGCAAGCGACAGCACAAACAAGCCTGCATAGCACAGCTTGTAACGGTTCTTCTGCAAAGCATTGATATATATTAGCAGCGCAAACGGCATCATCATACAGAACAAAAATCCCATTATGCCGTCAACGAAATATACTCTCGTAATAAACGGTGTAAGCTGAGAGACCGATATCAGCCAACAGGCAACATCAAGTATTCCCAGCGCAGCATACAGCATGGCTACGGTCTGCTTTTTCCATATACGAACTGCAAATCCGCTTATCGTGACTATCAGCGAAGCTATAAACAGTATTATCGCCATTGCAAATGATGCGCCGTACCTTTCAATCATATAGTTATACACGCCTTCGGCCGTGGTAACAAAGGTCTCAGGTACGACCGACGGGTTCCAGTCTGTCTTATATCTGATTATCTTCAGCTCCGCTCCGGCATCGGCAGAGCTCAGCGGGACTGTAATATAAAACTCCTTTAGAGAGCCTCCGGGTATTCCGGTATCCTTCTGACGGTCGAAGCTTTTTCGCAGTTCACCGTTGATATATACGATTACATCGCTTCTGTCAAGAAAGCACAGCACACTGTCATTGGATATCTTTTCCGGCAGCTTTGATGCAATAGTGAAATTCTCCGTATAAGCCCTGACGTCATCATAAGTCCTTCCGGTCTGGATGCTCTTGCCGCTGCTGTCTGTAACAGTCCAGCTTTCAATGTATTCTATGCATTTATTGCAATTTGAAACATCCTTTACCGCATTAGTCAAAAAGAATCCCATTATCAGGCTGAAAGCAAACACGCAATAAAAGATAGCCTTGAATACTAAGCTGTATGTCTGTTTTTTTCTTTCAACAACCATTATATTCTCCTTTCCGGAATCATCAGCTCAATAGCATTCACAATCAGTTGTATTGAACTAACCGCAATATTATGATTATATCATATACTTTTTTAAAAAGCCATAGCATATAATACTAATACCTAACAAAAAGCAGACAATTTTTGCGGTCTGATTTCCGCAATACTTTGTTGTCGTTCTCGTAATCCGTCAGGATTCCTGCGTCCTCCGCCGCGTCTTGCTAAAATCATCCTCGCAAACCTAAGTCTGCTTTTTATCAGGAATTAGTATAAGAATAATTTCGCTATAAAACATAAAAAAGGGCTGACCGGAAAGGCCGCCCTTTTTGTTTAGTACCTATTGCAAACACGAAAATCAATTATTCGCCGACAAGCTACATAGGGAAATCCTTCCCAAAACCGCTGGATTTTGAAAATTGATTTTCATGGTGTGCAAAACAGTATCGTGCAGATTGTTATGTACGCTCAATAAACATTGTCTGCTCGGTGATATCATCGCTGTAGAAAAGATATGCATAACCGTCAATATCCTTAAGGAAAGGCATATCAGACGCCTTCGGGTCAAACTGCATGAAAAGCTTTGCAGGCTGCTCCTCACTGCTCCATGCAGCAGGCTCACCAAAGAGCTTTATGCCGCCGCTCTTGGCATCGGTCTCGGAAAATTTGATCGACCACGGTTCATTCAGCGGTTCAAACTGCTCGAAGATCATATTAAAGTCATCAATAGCCATATCCGGCTTTGTTTTGCTTATTCTTACGATAGGCTTGTAGGGGTACTCGGATGTGTCCAGGAACACATAGAGATAACCCGTATGCGGAAGGAGCTTTTCAGGGTCAAGCTTTGCGATATCGGAGAGCTTGATCTGACACAGGAAAATGACCTTCTCGCTGAAATCATTTTCCCATTCCGAAGGGATAGCCGGTGCGCCTAAGAACTTGCTTACGATATCATCCTTTGCGCCCTTTGTCACTGTAATACCTATTGCCATAATAGTAAACCTCCCATGATATTCCGGGACCTCCGAATTTTTGCTGAAACATTTCATATCCGGCTTTCGGCGATCCCGTTTTTTGTGTACGCTGCAATATTATACAATTTAACTATACCAATATTATCCGTTGTTTTCAAGCATAATATTTGATATAATTTTCTTTCCTGCCTTGTGCATAATGATAAGTCAGCCTACTATGACACGGTTTTTGAGGGTCACTATCCTGTTGCTGTAGGATGCACACTCAGCCGAATGCGTTACCTGAAGTATCGTTACGCCGCGTTCCTTGTTCAGCCGAAGGAAAAGCTCCATGATCTCGGCGCCGGAGGCTGCGTCCAGATTGCCTGTAGGCTCGTCTGCAAGTATTATTTCCGGCTCGCCGAGCACGGCACGGGCAATAGCTACCCTCTGCTGCTGACCGCCCGAAAGCTGCGAAGGGTATGACTTCACCTTGTTTTCAAGTCCGGTGATCTCAAGTATCTCCTTGTATTTTTCACGGTAGTCAGATACACGCCTGCCACTCATTTCAAGCGGAAGAAGAATGTTATCCTCAACAGTCAGGTTCGCAGCAAGATTATAGAACTGAAATACAAAGCCCATGCTCTTGCAGCGTATCTCGGAAAGCTTGCTGTCGCTGAGGTTTGAAATATTCTGACCGGAAACATAAATGTCACCGGTAAAGTTTCTGTCAAGTCCGCCGATAAGATAAAGCAGCGTGGATTTGCCGCTTCCTGATTCGCCCATCAGCGAAACAAAGCTACCCTCTGCAATATCAAGATTTGCACCGTCAAGCACGACCTGAGCGGTTTCACCCTTGCCAAAGGTCTTGTGTATATTTCTTGCGCTTATTACAATATTGGCATTTGCGCTGACATTGGTACCGGCCTTTGCAAAATCATCATCCTGATAGCCGCCGTCCTGGTAGCCTGCATCCTGATAGCCGCCGTCCTGGTAGCCTGCATCCTGATAGCCGCTGTCCTGATAGTTATTGTTCTGATAGTTCTGGTAGTTGGGGTTCTGATAGTTTGTATTACGGTAATTATTGTTTCCGTTCATTTTATAGCCTCCTCATCAGTCTGCGCTTGTCTTTATCTCTTCTGCAATATTCATCTTTGAAAGCATCCTTATAGGCTTGATCACGACAACCAGGAGCACTGCGAATGCGGCAGCACCGAACAGCAGTGCATAGAGAACCGGATGTACAAGCGGTATGCTCATGTTGAGCAATGAAAGTGCTTTGTTCAGCAGCGTCAGGAAGAACAGCCCGAACAAAACCGAAATAATGACCGATATACCGCTTGTGAGAACGGTCTCCCATATCATCAGCTTTTTCAGCTTGCTCTTGCTCATTGATGACGAATAATATACCGCATATTTTCTTCTTGAATGCTCAAAACCCATGAGCATATTGCTGAATGTTCCAAGCAGCGACAGAACAAAACCAAGCAATATAACTGCATAAACCACGCTGAGTATGCTGTCCATATAAGAACGCTGCATATTGTTGTAATCCTCCTGCGTCATAATGCTTGACGGAGAGTCGGAAAGCACCGAAAGCATCATATCCATTACACTGTATTCCATGCCCGGCTCTGTTTTTATGAGCACTGAATAAGGCTCGTCATAATATACGCTCTTGTAGTTTTTAAGGTTTACCATCACGGTGTTGCCGTAATTGTTGAAATATCCGGCATCAATAATACTTTTTACTCTCAGATCAAGCTCGCGCGGAAGATAGGATTCTATTTTCAGAACAAGCTTTACGGTATCGCCGACATGGATGCCAAGCTTTGACGCTATGATTTTATCTATTGCCATTTCATCATCGGCAAGACTTTCAGGACAGCCTGAGATACCGTTAAAATAGCGGTATTCGGTGTCATTGAGCGCAAGCAGGGAAAAATCACGCACCTCGCCGTTTATTTCTGCGCGGGATTCATATTGAAGATATTTATAGTATATCTTTTCAACATCCTGTACGCCGTTTATGCTTCCTAAGACATAATCGTAATCGCTGCCGCTCTGTTCAGGCTCAGTTATCAGAACATTACAGTTGTAAACAGGATTTGCAAGAAAAGAAAGCAGTGACACGGATATTACCAACATCGAAAGTGTGAGCGACATCGCGGATAAAAGCAGCTGGGCAGACGAAACACTGCTCTTGGTGCTTGATATTTCCTTAGCCGCAAGCTTTGCGACAGGATTTTTCAAACGAGTAAACATAGCAGACAACAGCTTTGTTATCCACGAAAGCACCATCGGGAAAAGCATTACCGCACCGACCATTGTAAGGAACGCAGCAACTACGGTCATTATAAAATCTTCGGTAACAAAATTTATAACAATGCCTGCGGCAAGTAATACTGCTCCTGCAACAGAAACACCGACCGACGGGATATATGCAGTATCCTTTGTGTCAAAAATTATATCCCTTACAGGAGTCTTGGCAGCCTTAAAAATAGCTGCTGCGGAAAATAAGCACTGGATAAGCGTCACTCCAAGGATAACCAGAAGCATCGTCCATATCGTAATGCCGTCCGAATGTGACATATCTTCTTCGCCTAACACCATAAAAAGCGAAAGCGAGGTGTTTCCGCGCATAGGCAGATAGATAAGCGTTCCCAATATGCCTCCGCACAATCCATAGAAAATACTTTCGCAGAGCAGCATCATTCCCGTGCCTGCAATACTGCCGCCGATACTTCTCAGCATACCTATCACAGACATTCTTTCGTTTACGATATGCTTGGACATAGACACAACGATAAAGCATACCATCAGGAATACAACTGCAAATATCAGATAGTATACATTGAGCATACTGTTCATCGTATCGTTGGAATCGTTTGAAGTAGTGCCCATAAAACCGTAACTGGGATATTTTTCGTACAGATTGTCTATTGCACCGGCTACCTGATCATCGGGAATATCAGCGTAGAACATATCAAAGGTACCCTTTTTCACTCCGGATATCTCGTTGCACAGATCAGGCGTTACGATGATCGCATTCTGCTTTGAGTTGAGGTATTTTGTGGCAGGTACGATGCTGAGTATTTTAAGGTTGTATTCCTTATCGCCGTCACCATAGAATGTAAACGTATCGCCTACTTTTTTGTCAAGAAGTGCGGCAAGCGGTTCAGTCATCGTCAGGCCGTCTTCTGTCGGACACGGGTTTTCTATCATATGCAGCTCATAGGCAAGCTTTGTGTCAATACCATCAATCAAAATATTGAGCTTGTTTATGTAGTTTACATACCGGCTGTTCGGAATAGTCAGGCTTGTATTGCCGATAGCTTCACATATCATCCTGCTGCCGGGAGGAAGATCATCTATGGATACTTCAATGTTGTTGCCCATTCCCAGAACATCCACATCGCCGTAGTTGGAGTGGAAGAAGTCCCTGAGATCATTTTTTGCCGTCTGTATGCCTGCAATACAGAACAGTGCCGCAAACGCAGCCGCTGCCAGTGATAATATAATAATGCAGGTCCTCAGCGGTTTGCTTATTACATTTCTCAGTACAAGCTTTGCTCTTATCATTTTATCACCATACCTTTACTCTGTCTTCAGGAGCCACATACATTTTATCTGTCTCCTTGATGTCATAGACCTCATAGAACTGATCCATAGACGATACAACGGCATTCACTCTTGCTTCGCCGGGACTGTGTACATCACTCTCCAGAGTTAAAATAAGGTCTGTCAAAAGCTCAAGTGACGCCCATTGCTCTGCTATGCCTTCAAATATCTCTTTACACTCTTCCTTGCTGTGAGCGATCCCAAGAATACACTGCACCGCTGCAAGATCGGCTATATTTTCCGAAAGCGTCTGCACACCGTTGATATTATACACATCAAGAAGCTTATAGTTGTTGTAGTAATTTTCTACTCTTTTCATAAGCTCATGATATTTCTCCTGATCCTCTTCATTTATCCGTTCAGGAGAGTAGGTGCCTATCTCATTGAACTTGAATCCTTTAGAATCGAATGCATGGCTCATTTCATGAGCTACGATATAACCAAGCATACCAAGGTTCTTATATTCACCCCATGCAGGATCCATGAACGGCTTGGACATGATAACTGCCGGTATCGTGAAAGTATTTACCAACGGGTTATATACGGCATTTGCTTCTATCGCCGACATTCCCCATGTTTCCCTGTTCACCTTCTGCTCAAGCTCTGCAAGGTTCTGGCGTGCCCTGGCGCTTTTGACAGCCACACAATTACTGAGCATATCTCCGCCTTCCTTTGCAGGAGTTATAATGTAAGGCACTTCAATATTATCGTTATATCCCAAAAGGACTACCATATTGTCAAGCTTGGAGATATATTTTTCTTTGGAATCATCTCCCAGCCTTTTGCAGTTCTTTATCAGGTTACGGCAGGAGTCTTTGATATCACCGACCATTTTTTCAACGAAATCCATGACTTCTTTCGTACATATCTCACGGCCGTAAACAACACCCAGCTCTTCTTCCAGAATTTTTGCAACAAACGACTTCGCGCTCTTTTCGGGGTTTTTCTCAAAATTTCCAATCTTAGAGATTTTGTCAGAATATTTAAGCGGAAACATATCAGAATATTCATAGCCCACACAGGCAATTACGTAGTCTTTCAGTTCCCTCATATATTCCTTTGTCATAAATTCGTTTATCTTTTTTGCCTGAGAAACGTCATATACAATTATCTTTTTCGGGTTGATACCGAAAGCACGGAACATTTTATCGGTATCAATATTGCTAAGCAGCGCATTCAGCTTATTCTTTCCGTATATATTGAAATGATTTTCAATGATTTCAGTATCCTCAATATCAAAGCTTGCCTTCATGATCTCATTGACCATCTTTACTGCTTTTTTGGCTCTCTCTTTTGCTTCTTCGGGCTTGACATTCAGCACACAAAGCACCGATTCAATAAAATTTCCCATTTCTTCCGAACCGTTGTCGGTTTTTGTGAAGTTTTCTTTCATATGGCCCATTGAGTTGTAATTCATCATATAAAGTATATTCTCGCTGGCATCCACATGGTTCGGATTTACCTTCAGGCTTATGAAGGATTTCACTCCATAATTAGTATAGGCTGCTGCCATTGCATTTACAAGCTCGTCAGGCGTCTCACACGCTTCGATCATTCCCAAAAGCGGCATAAGAACATCTATGCCGGCTTTATTTCTTGCATCAACATCAAGATACTGCTGATACATTTCCTTTATGATCTCTTCAAGCGAACCGCTTTCGGGAGTACTTTCTGCGCAGCGGTCTATCAGATCACTAACATATTCCAGCATCGCATCATTAAGATTGCTCATGGTACCATAGGCACCGGTTTTTCCATGCGGCATCTGTCCCTTTGAAAGAAACTCAAAGTTGATGTGTCCGTAGTAGTTTTCGCCGATAGCCGGCTTTTCTAACTTTGGCGTTGATGACGTCATTGGTTCCGGCATGACCGGTGCTTCACTGCATGACGAAAACGAAATGAGTGCGGCTAATGCAATCAGCAGCGGCAGCAGTTTTTTTCGCATAATCTACATCCTTTCTTTTTGGGTTTCTGATACTAATACCTGATAAAAATCAAACCGCAAAAATTGTCTGCTTTTTGTCAGGTATTAGTATGAGTATTATTGCATAGTTTATAATCATAATATCATAATTTTTTGTCACATTCAATATTTTTCTTTAAAATAATTTTTTGTTATTTTTCTTTATATAACACAAAAAGCACTGAGTGCATATATCGCATTCAGTGCTTTTTAAGTGATATTATATTACAGCAGGTCGGTCAGCTTTTTTGAATAAAAGAAGTCGTGTATCATGCGGTCCAGCTCTGACCACATGGGCAGCGTGTCGCAGCTGTCAGCTCTGGGACATTTTTCCGCACCGTTTTCAAGGCAGGCTACTACTGCAAGAGAGCCTTCCGTAACCTCTAATATTTCACCTACGGAATAATCGTTTATATCGCGCGAGAGCTTGTAGCCTCCTCCCTTGCCGCTTACTCCGGTAACTAACTTTGCGCTGACAAGCTCCTTTACTATTATTTCAAGGTATTTCTTGGATATTTGTTCTCTTTCGGCAATATCCTTCAGCGGGATATACCCTTCACTGTTCTGCTTTGCAAGGTCGAGCATAACTCTCAGGGCATAGCGTCCTTTTGTGGATATCATACGGCTTCACCTTCTCCTTGTGTGTCTGTTTCTTATAAGATATGTCTAATTATATCATGCAAAGCAGAAATAATCAATAGGCTTCTTAATGCGACAGTTACGCGGGCGGCAAGCTGTTGATGATGTCATATTCACGGTCTGATTCAAAACTGTCTGAAAGACCGT
This sequence comes from uncultured Ruminococcus sp., assembly GCA_902802105.1. Lineage (GTDB taxonomy): Bacteria > Bacillota > Clostridia > Oscillospirales > Acutalibacteraceae > UBA1213. The sequence goes on along the minus strand of CADCKR010000016.1, from coordinate 14,594 downwards.
CTGTAACTGACAGCTTGCCGTCTGCTGTTAAAATTATCATGTCAAATTCATAGCCTGAATTGCGCCAATATTCTGCTGCTTTGTCTGCACCCATAACGAAACAGGCCGTTGAAAGAGCGTCGGCAAGAGTGCCGTCACTGCTCACGATAGTGACCGAAAGAAGCCCGCTTTCCGCAGGATAGCCTGTTTTCATATCCATTATATGATGGTAAGTCTTTCCGGAAGTGTCAGTAAAATTCCGCTCATAGCCGCCGGAGGTTATCACCGCCTTGTCACGCAGACTGACAACGCCAATAAAGCTGCCGTCATAAGGATGCTCCGGGTCTGTAATGCCGCAGCGCCAAAGGCTGCCGTCCGGCTTGGCGCCATATAGCTGAACATTACCGCCAAGCGATACCATGCCGGATATCAATTCGTGCTTTTTAAAAATATCCATTATCCGGCTGCCGGTATAACCCTTTGCAATGCCGCCGAGATCAATGCCCTGAGCCTCGCCGAGTACAAGCCTGTTCCCTTTAAGGCTCAGCTTATCGCTTCCGGCAAAGGAAAGCACCTCCCTTATCCGGCTTTCGTCAGGCAAAGCAGGTGTAATGTCAATAAAGCCCCAGAGCTTCATCAAGGGATATACGGTAATGTCATAGGCGCCATCGGTACTTTTGAATATCTCCAGAGAACGCTCAACAAGGTACTGAGTGTCTTCGGAAAGCGTGCCTTCGCCGCTGAAATTGATTCTGCTTACCTCGCTTGCGTCAATTCCGACCGAAAGCAGTGTGTCAAGTCTTTTTATCTCATCGACCGCTTCATCCACAGCCAGCTCAGCATCTTTGCCGTATGCTTTTATCGTCATTGCCGTGTCCATCGCAAATATCTCACGCTCTGCATAATCATAGCCTTGTGTGTTTCCTGCATCACAGCCGCATAAGCAAAGGCAAAGCAGCAAACCTGACAAAGAAATGACCTTCCTCATATTTTTCCTCCCATAAAAAGCTTCTCCGGCAGACGGCTAAGTATTATACTGCCCAAAACCCCGATAAGCGCTCCCGAAAGCAGTCCGGTAAACCACAGCACACTGAGATACCATACAATGCCTGATGTGCTCATAACTATCATTGCGGCAATTATCTGCCCGATATTGTGTGACACGCCGCCTGCGATACTGACTGTGACCGGACGAAATTTTCCCGTCATTTTCAAAAGCATCATCACAGCAGTTGAAAGCATACCTCCTGCCATACTGTACACAAATGAGCTGAAGCTGCCGAACAGTATTGAAACAAGAACTATCCTCAGCAGATTTATAGTCATTGCAGATACATTACCCATGCGATAGAGAGCGATCAGCACAACGATATTTGTAAGGCCAAGCTTCATTCCCGGAAATGCAAAAAATGCCGGGACCTGCGCTTCAACATAGCTGAATATCAGCGCAAGCGCCGTAAGCACACCGAAAGCAGCGGTTTTTCTTATCAGGGCTGAGCGCCGTTTTTCTTTCATACCATCACTTCACAAAAACATCAATATCGTCTGTCTTTACGGGAGCATCGCCCTTTATCTCTACAACAAGCCTGTGCGGAAGACATATCACCGACTGTCCCTGACGGCTGATACGGCCTGTTTTTACACAAAGCTTATCAGGACAGTCCGCATCCTGAACAAACGCTTCGCCGCCGCTTATAACAAGAAGATTGCTCCCGCCTTCGCCATTCAGCCTCACTGTCATATCCTGAGAAAGACTGTAACGGGCAGTGACTCTGCCGTCAACACGGACCTCAACGATCTGCCCCTTACCCGAAAACAGCCATACCGCAAGAACGATGAGCAGGCCTGTGGCGATCAGTGCTCCTATCAGTATAATATCCCTTTTTATGCCTGCGGCACAAAGCCTGCGCTCCTTATCCGGAGGCAGGCTGCCGCTGTCAATTACTTTTTTTTCTGATTTGGAAGCATTCCTTTCAGTATCAGGCATTATGTGCAAATGAAACTCCTCCGATCATCACAAAGCAGCCTTCATAGAGCGCACATATTCTCCGACGTATGCAGGAGCGTCCTTGCCGTACTTTTCAAGGAGCTTTACAACAGCAGAACCGACTATCGCACCATCGGAAACAGCAGCCATATCGTGCGCCTGCTGAGGTGTTGAAATGCCAAAGCCTACAGCGACGGGGATATCCGTGTTTTCACGTATTACCTTTACAATAGACGAAAGATCGGTTTTTATCTCACTTCTTACGCCTGTCACGCCGAGACTTGACACAAGGTAGATAAAGCCCTCAGCCTCTCTTGCTATCATGCCGACACGGTCGGCAGATGTAGGAGCTATGAGTGAGATAAGCGCAACATCATATTTATGGCAGATATCAAGGAACTCCTCCTTTTCCTCAAAGGGGATATCGGGAAGTATCAGACCGTCAATGCCGATATCCGCACAGGTGCTGATGAATTTATCTGCACCGTAGGAAAAAACTACGTTTGCATAAGTCATAAACACAAGCGGAACGGTAACATCCCTGCGCAGGTCACGGACAAGATCAAATATTTTGTTTGTATTTACTCCGCCGCTGAGCGCGCGTATGTTCGCACCCTGTATCACAGGACCCTCGGCAGTAGGATCCGAAAACGGTATGCCAAGCTCTATAAGGTCGGCGCCGTTTGCAGCGGCTGCTCTTACGGCTGCCGCTGTCGTTTCAAGATCAGGATCGCCGCAGGTTATAAAGGGAATGAATGCCTTTCCGCTATGGAACGCCTGTTTTATTTTAGTCATATATATCCTCCCCTTTGTAACGTGCAATAGCTGCACAGTCCTTGTCTCCCCTGCCGGAGATAGTAATAACGATTATTTTATCCTTATCCATAGCCGGAGCAAGCTTAATTGCATAGGCTACAGCATGAGCCGATTCAATGGCAGGGATTATTCCCTCTGTCTTTGAAAGGTACTCAAAAGCATTCACGGCTTCATCATCGGTCACTGCAACATATTCTGCTCTTCCGATATCGTGAAGATATGCGTGTTCAGGGCCTACTCCGGGATAATCAAGGCCTGCGGAGATAGAATAAACAGGCGCGATCTGCCCCATGTCATCCTGACAGAAATAGGACTTCATTCCGTGGAAGATCCCGAGCCTGCCGGTTGATATCGTAGCGGCTGTTTCAAAGGTGTCGATGCCTCTTCCTGCCGCCTCACAGCCGATAAGACGCACATTTTTATCCCCGATGAAATGATAGAAGCTGCCTATTGCATTTGAGCCGCCGCCCACACAGGCAAGCACGGCATCGGGAAGTCTGCCCTCTTTTTCAAGTATCTGCTTTTTGGTCTCCTTGGAGATAACGGACTGAAAATCACGTACAATAGTCGGAAACGGGTGCGGCCCCATAACAGAACCAAGACAGTAATGTGTATCGTCAATACGCTTTGTCCACTCGCGCATAGCCTCAGAAACAGCATCCTTGAGCGTTGCAGTACCGCTTTTTACGGGTATTACCTCAGAGCCGAGAAGCTTCATCCTGTATACGTTAAGAGCCTGACGCCTGGTGTCTTCTTCACCCATGAAAACAACACATTCCATACCCATAAGAGCTGCCGCTGTAGCAGTGGCTACTCCGTGCTGGCCTGCGCCTGTTTCGGCAATAAGGCGTGTTTTGCCCATTTTCTTTGCAAGCAGCGCCTGACCAAGCACGTTGTTTATCTTGTGTGCGCCCGTGTGGTTGAGGTCTTCGCGCTTGAGATATATTTTTGCGCCGCCAAGGCTTTTTGTCATGTTTTCGGCATAATAAAGCCTTGAAGGCCTGTTTGCATAATTATTGAAAAGATCTTCAAGCTCCCTGCAAAAATCAGGGTCGTTTTTATATTTGTTATACGCTTCTTCAAGCTCTATAACAGCATTCATCAGCGTTTCGGGAATATATTGCCCGCCGTGTATGCCAAAGCGTCCTTTTGGATTTGTCATCGAATATCTTCCTTTCTCACGGCATCAATAAATGCCGCCATTTTTTTCTTATCCTTGTGTCCGTCTGTTTCAATGCCTGAGCTTACATCAAGTGCAAAGGGGTGCAGAGCAGCTACAGCATCGGCAGCATTATCCGGCGCAAGACCGCCTGCCAAAAAATACGGCCGCTCAACAGTGCTCACAAGCGACCAGTCAAAGGTTACGCCGCCGCCTGCGCCCGCATCAAGCAGAACAATGTCGGCAGGGCTTGCCTGCGCAGCGGCTGCATCCTGCTTTGTGCTTATGCGAAAAGCCTTCATCACCGTTTTGTGCGTCATAGCCTTAAGACGGACGATATAATCATCATCTTCTTTTCCGTGAAGCTGTGCAATATCTATTATACCACAATTCAGCAATTCTGCAACTGTTCTTATATCCTCATCCACAAAAACTCCTACAGCTTTTATGCTGCATTCAAGCCCGGCTCTGAGAGCTTTTGCCTTTTCAAACGTGACGAACCTTTTGCTTTTCTTTGCAAATACGAACCCGATATAATCAGGCCTGAGCTCATTTGCGGCTTTTATATCCTCATAGCTTGTCAGACCGCACATTTTTATTTTAGTCATAATTACCCCTCAGCTCTGCAAGCTTCTGCTTTTTGTCGGCGGCTTTCATAAGTGCTTCACCTACAAGCACAGCATCTGCGCCCGAGCTTCTCAGAAGTGCTGTATCTTCGGCGGTCTTTATCCCGCTTTCGGAAACGAACACAATATTTTCCGGTATCATCTCACGCAGACGGCGGCTGTTGCCCGTATCAACAGAAAAGTCCCGCAGGTCACGGTTATTTACTCCGATAATACGTGCGCCGCATCTCAGCGCCATGCTTACCTCATCTTCGTCATGTGCTTCTGTAAGTGCAGATAATCCAAGCTCGTCACACAGGGCGATGTATTCATTAAGCTGCGATTCACTCAGTATAGCGCATATAAGCAGTACAGCCGATGCGCCGAAAGCTCTTGCCTGATAGATCATGTAATCGTCAACGGTAAAATCCTTCCTCAGACACGGTATTGAGACTGCTTCTGCTATATCGCAAAGGTATTTGTCACTCCCCAGAAACCATTTCGGTTCGGTAAGCACTGATATACAGTCGGCTCCTGCCTGCTCATATTCCTTTGCTATTTGTATATACGGAAAATCCGCTGCTATCAGTCCCTTTGACGGAGAAGCCTTCTTGCATTCGCAGATAAAGGAAAGTCCCGGTCTGCGCAGCGATCTTTCAAAAGCTCCGTCACCCTTCGGCATTGCTGAAACTTCCCTTATCAGCTCATTTGCCGGCAAACTGCGCTTATAGGCTTCACAGCGCTCTTTGGCGTGTTCAGCAAGCTTATCAAGTATAGTCATATTTATTCCTCCTGTTAATGCAGCGCCGGCACTCCCTTGGCCTGACGATCATATACTTGTTTTTCTGTTGCTTACCTCTATGAATTTTTCAAGAACAGAAGCAGCCTTGCCTGTGTCGATAAGCTTTGCTGCAAGGTCAACGCCTGCCTGCATATTTTCAGCCTTACCGGCAATGTAGAGAGCTGCACCGGCATTCATAAGCACTGCGCTGCGGTGAGCACCCTTTTCGCCGTTAAGCACGGCACGGGTAATAGCTGCGTTTTCAACAGGTGAACCGCCCTTGAGCTCGTCCTTTGTGCAGCGCTCAAGTCCGAACTGCTCGGGCGTTATAGTATATGTTCTGAACCAACCGTCCTTTATCTCGCAGACCTTTGTAGGAGAGCTGAGTGATATCTCGTCAAGCTTGTCGGTGCCATAGACCACCATGCCGCGCTTTACTCCCAGCTCGATAAGCACCTGAGCAAGAGGCTCAACAAGGTAATCATCATAAACTCCCAGAAGCTGCATCGAAGGTGATGCCGGCCACCTCATTCAGAAGCTCGATGCAGCGTTCGGGGCTCTGATCAATGTTGACTCCCAGAGCTTCAAGACAATCTGCTGTTCCGCTTTTTGATGACGCTGCACGGTTGCCGTGCTTTGCGACCTTTACTCCGCCTGCTGCTGCGACCAGTGCTGATGTTGTGGAAATATTGAAGCTTTGCGCATTGTCTCCGCCTGTGCCGACTATCTCAAGCACATCCATTCCCGTATCGACCTTTGTAGCGTGGTCTCTCATAGCGGCGGCACATCCGGCTATCTCGGCAGTAGTTTCGGCTTTTGCGCTCTTTGTAGAAAGCGCTGCCAGAAAAGCTGCGTTTTGTGTCGGGGTAGTCTCTCCGCTCATAATTTCGTTCATTACGGTATAAGCCTCATTATAAGTAAGATCCTCCTTGCTTACGATCTTAACGATTGCTTCCTTTATCATTGTAATTACTTCCTTTCGTATTTATAATAGTTTATAAAGTTTTCAAGCATTTTTGCACCATCAGGCGTCATAATGGATTCCGGATGGAACTGTACGCCGAATATCGGGTATTCCCTGTGCTGTACTGCCATGATCTCGCCGTCAGACGTTTTTGCAGTCACTTCAAGGCATTCAGGCATTGCATCCTTATCCGCTGCAAGTGAGTGGTAACGCGCAACAGGCGTTTTTTTCGGACAGCCGGCAAAAAGCGGTGTAGATGTATCAAGTTCGGCTATAGACTGCTTGCCGTGCATAAGAACGGATGCATAAGTTATTTCCGCACCAAAGCATTGACATATAGCCTGATGCCCAAGACATACGCCAAGTATCGGTATATCTGCGCCAAGCTCGCGCACGACATCGGTTATGATGCCGGCATTTTCGGGTCTGCCGGGGCCGGGCGAAAGTATTATCTTATCAGGATGCAGCACACGTATCTCAGCGACTGTCATCTCATCGTTGCGGATAACTCTGATATCAGGCTCTATGCTGCCCACAAGCTGATAAAGATTATATGAAAAGCTGTCGTAATTGTCTATAAGCAGGATCATTGCTCTTCCTCCTGTGCTATTTCAAGCGCCTTTATTGCGGCTCTTGCCTTGTTAAGACATTCCTGATATTCCTTTTCGGGGTCCGAATCCGCAACTATTCCTGCGCCGCTCCTCACGAACACCCTGCCGTTTTTCTTGTAGGCAATGCGTATGGCGATGCAGGTATCCATGTTGCCGGTAAAGTCGATATAGCCGATAGCTCCGCCGTATATCCCGCGCTTGTTGTTTTCGAGCTCGCCGATGAGCTGACAAGCCCTTATCTTCGGCGCACCGGAAAGAGTACCCGCAGGCAGGACAGCTTCTATCGCATCGAATGCATCCTTGTCCTCGCGTATGATTCCCCGCACCGTAGAGCCAATATGCATAACATGAGAAAAACGCTCTATCGAATGCAGCTTTTCTACCTCGACTGTACCGAAACGGCTGATCTTTCCAAGGTCGTTGCGTCCCAGATCAACAAGCATATTATGCTCGGCAAGCTCCTTTTCATCACTCAGCAGCTCTTTTTCAAGCGCCTTGTCCTCGTAATCGTTTTTTCCTCTCGGTCTTGTGCCTGCAAGAGGAAACGTATGGAGCACACCGTTTTCGAGCTTTACAAGCGTTTCTGGCGATGCGCCTGCGACCTCGACGTCAGTGCCCGAGAAATAGAACATATACGGTGACGGATTGATAGTCCTGAGTACACGGTAGGTATTGAAAAGACTTCCCTCAAAAGGTGCGCTCAGACGGTTTGAAAGCACTATCTGAAAGATATCGCCCTCACGTATGTACTGCTTTGCTTTTTCGACCATTGCACAGTACTGCTCCTTGTCAAACAACGGTCTGACCTCGCCGGTCAGCATAGCCGGCTGCTCATGCAGCTTCGTACCGTGCCTGAGAAGATAAGCAAGCTGTTTCAGCTCCATGACAGCTTTATTGTAATTAACTTCAATATTGTCAAGCTTCATGTTTGCAATAAGTATCAGCTTTTGTCTTACATTATCGAATGCTATGAGCTTATCAAACAGCATCAGGTCAACATCCTTGAAGGCTTCGCTGTCATCCACCTCACGCCTGACCTCCGGCTCACTGTATGCAAGATAATCATAGGAGAAATATCCCACAAGACCTCCGGTAAACGACGGAAGGTAATCAAAATGAGGACTGCGGTAACGTGAGAGCAGTCTGCGGAGAAAATCTGACGGGTCGTTTGTCTTTATCTGTATATCACCTGCCCTCAGATCGCCGTTTATGCAGGTTATTTCCGTTTTGGGGTCAAGCCCGAGAAATGTATATCTGCCCCATTTGTCGTTTGCCTGAGCCGATTCAAGCATAAAGCAGTGTGTAGATACATTCTTTAGTATGCGCATTGCTTCGATAGGTGTGATGAAATCTGAGAAAAGCTCACAGCTTACGGGAACAACATCATATTTTCCCGTGCTTGCCAGGATCTCTGTTTCGCTTACAGTTGGTCTGAAATTCATTTTCCTTCCTCCCTTATTTTCTGCAATAAAAAACGCCCTGACGCAGAAATTACTGCGTCAAGGACGAATAATATTATCCGTGGTGCCACCTTGATTCACGCTCTGACACGTGCACTTTGCAGGATACCAACATATCCCCGGCAATTTACGTCTGCCTTCAACGTCGCAGAATACTCCGGAAACTCTCCGTTTGACTGCGCCCTCAGCGGTCCATTTGACAATCTGTTTCTTACCGGGCTCTCAGCTGCCCCGGCTCTCTGTGAAGTCATAACTGCCGTTATCTCCGCTTCAACGGTTTATTATTAACTTGGGTAAATTATAGCACTAACAAAATAAATTGTCAATAGGAAATAAAGACATTGCCAGGGAAACTTCATGAAAAAATCGCGAAAAGCGGTGCTGCCTTTATTTCTGAATCAATGCGTATCTTTTCATTATAAGGTCAATGAGCTCTTTGCCGCGCACCTTCATGTTGACGGTTTTGAGGACGTTTTGCAGCAGTGTTTCTGTGACAGTTGGCAACTGATCTTTGTACTCAGAATGGTTGCTTATGAAGTCATTGAACAAGCGAATGAGGATATCATTTTTTGTAGGAGCTTTCGGATAACCTCTTGCGATCAGAGCTAAATTGTGATCGAAAAGGGGTGCGAAACCGATCAATTCTCCTGTATTGATATCACGCAGCAGACCGAAATTTGCCGTATGTCTGTCAGGATTTGCAGCGATCGTATCCAAAAAAATCATCTTTACAAAATCGGTTCTTGCCTGCGGACAAAGCTCCTCAAGCTTTGCAAAAACGTCTTCATAATCTTCATTGTCGCCCATAAAAGCAAAAGCCGGCTCAAAATTTACGCTTGCGTTATCGGTGAAGTCAAGCGACTTTATACATTTGTCGCCTCGCTTATAAACTGCCATATTTATTCCTGATTCTTTGCCGAGATGGTAGATAAAAAGCTCCGAAAACATTTCGTCATGTGTTGCGGATTTATACATCCACCACTTGCCGTCAACCAATTTCCAGCACTTTTCAAAGCTGCCGATATTCGTCAGCTCAGGTGTTTTTGTACGCTTGGAATTTGAAGCCCGATTGAAGCTCGAATAGCTTCCTTTGAGTGCGAGAACGGAGAAATAATCGTCCGTAAACCTAACGTCCTGATAGGTCAGCCCGCTGTCAGGAGGCTTGATCCAATAGTTATCGGTGATCGTTACAGCGTTGACTTTGATGACCGTAGCCAAATCGTCTCTTTCTTTTAATCTCAGTGCTTTTTTCAGCAAGCGTGAGTTTGAACGATGAGAATCTATTGCTCGTGTTTCAAGCCAAAGCTCCGCATTTGCGACTCGTTTCAGGAACAGCGGTAACAACTGTTCATTTATTATTTTCAGCTCGTTTTCTTCCCATTCGGCAACAATATTATTGCCTGACAGTATATAGAAATTATTATCATTCATAATTATTCAACTGCTTTCCAAAAGCCAATCAATCACATTGACCGATTTGGTCCCGTCAAATTCTTTCTCTGATCCTGTGCCGAGCGGCAGATCATCTTCTCATAATTGTCTCTGATTTTCTGCAAAGGTATTGGCGTTTGAAGCGATAAGATCAATCTTGGAATCACCGAGCTTGCCTATCGCAGCATCATATCATAGGCGCAAAAGTTCAAAACAGACAATGTTTTCCAGCTGGAAATATCATAGCATAAACTTATATATATGTAAAGTGTTTGCAATTAATTGAATAACTATCCCTTATTTACAAATATGAAGTATTACTATTATTTTTTGTTTTATATTTCAATGATTCGGGGAAACCGACTGGTCGTGTGTTTTTCTTTTTGGTTCGCTTAGTTTTTAAGAAATGTGTCAAGTTTTATTATACAGCATCAGTATAGTTACTCATACAAAAACAAATCTTTTCAATCTGTCAAATGCTTCTTCCACAAGCGAAAACGGCAGTGCAAGGTTCATTCTTATCCCCCATTCGTCATGGAACGGCGCTCCCTGCTGCCACGCTACGCCGACGTCCCAGCCCCTTTGGATAAGTTCGTCGATCGTCAGACCTTGTTTTTTGCAGTATTCCTCACAATGCAGAAACAGCATATATGTACCTTCGGGCTTTGCTGCTTCTATGCCGTCAAATTCATTCTGAATAATATCATAGGCGTAATTGATATTCTTTGACAGCACCTCACAGAGCTCGTCTGCCCATCTGTGCCCTTCGTCCTTATACGCACCGATAAGCGCGTGCATGGACATGACATTCATCGAATTATAATGCGTCATATCCGACTGCCTGTTCATTCTGTCGCGCAGGTACTTGTCATAGATAATATGATAGCTCCCGATAAGTCCCGCAAGATTAAAGGTCTTGCTCGGCGCGTAAACTGCGACAGTTCGCTTTTTCGCGTCCTCGGAAATACTTTGTGTAGGTATATGCTTATTTCCGTTGAGCAGAATGTCCGACCAGATCTCATCTGATACAACGATACATTGATTGGTTCGGAATATCTCCATAGCCCTTTCAAGCTCTTTGCGCTCCCATACTCTGCCGCAGGGGTTGTGCGGACTGCAAAGGATAACAAGATGGATATTGTTTTTCTTTATCCGCCTGTCCATATCTTCAAAATCCATTCGCCATACACCGTTTTCATCCTTTTTAAGAGGACTTAGCTCGGCAACTCTGCCGGTGCTTTTCAGGACGAGAGTAAAACCGATATAGGTCGGGCTGTGAAGAAGTATCTTTTCGCCCGGCGCGGTAAATGCCTGTATAGCTGTACTGACGCAGCCGATCACGCCGTTTTCGTAACCGATATTCTCTCTTGCTAAACCGGTTACTCCGTTGCGCTCTTTGTGCCAGCGGATGATCGAATCGTAGTACTCGTCTGTCGGCAGATAATAACCGAATGCAGGATGCTCGGCTCTTTTGATGATCGCCTGCGGGATAGTCGGGACTGTCGCAAAATTCATGTCCGCCACCCACATAGGGATCGCTGAAAAGCCGTTTTTCGGTTTAGTGGGAACAACAGCCCAATCTACCCCCGCGCCGATAGCGTCAACAGCAAGAGCATCCTTTCCTCTGCGATCCATTATTGTTTCAAAATCATAAGTCATAGTCTGTCTCTCCCAAAAGTAATAATACCGCCGGATCTATCGTATAATGAAGATCACATCACATTATCTTAATAAAGGAGCACGTCCGGATAAATTGTCTGATATCCGCTCCGTTTTCAAGATACCTGAGCAGGATCTCTGCACAGGCATGGCTGTCGCTTGCGGCATGATGATGATTCAGTCCTATCCCGAAATGATCACATAGATCATTCAGCTTATGGCTCATACCGGGCAAAAGACGTCTGCCCATTTGAACGGTGCAGATATAACGGGAATAGGGTCTCCATTCGATCTCATAGTCACGCAGACACCTTTTCAGGACATTCATATCAAATACTGCGTTGTGCGCCACTAAAAGTCCGCTTGACATGATCGGTTCTATTTGCTCCCATAGTTTTGGGAAATTCGGTGCATCCGCCACGACTTTCTCATTGATCCCCGTCAGCTTCACATTGAAATAATCAAAATACGTTTCGGGATCAACAAGAGAATATAATTCCTCTGTTATTATGCCATCATCCACCACGGTTATCCCAATAGCGCTCATCCGGTCGTTGTGGCGGTTTGGCGTTTCAACATCAAATACAATAAATCTCGACATTTTAACACTCCTGTATTTTCAAAGCTTCACTCAATGAATGAGGCACACCCCTCGGTCCTCTGACTGCAAATATCCCGAATTCATCCTTTAATCTTTCAAATGTGAACTGTTCAGAGCCGTACCTTTTCAGCAGCTTGATTTTCATTAATGCTTTGATAGTGAGTTTTTCATCTTTATAATCAAAAGGAATATCTGTTTCTGTTACTTTGCCCTGATACAGAATTGCCGAAACGGGAGCACCCACATACATAAAAACGGTATCGCCGGTTTTTATGCCGCTGCCTTGTTTCCACTCGATTTCATCGGCGCTGTCAAAGGCGTGTTCAATGTCGTAATACTTGGGATTTGCAGGAACGATCCACTCCTTTGGCAGTCTGATCTTCTTTTGCTTCCGCTTTGATGCGGTATTTGCATAGCTCTCGCCGATCAGTTTAAAGATCTCGTCTGTGGGTACTGTTCCGTCAAGCAGGATTGAGAGCCAAATTCCCCGACTCATATGGTATCCGGGAAAGTATCCCGGCTGCTGTGCCAGCATATCGGTAAGCAGAGGATCGCTCATCTTAACATTGATCACGTCAACGCGCCCGTCACCATTCAGTCCCAGCTTTTCTCTCTGAATATCCATGATCAGCGCGAACCATTTACGGTTATCTTCATGGCGCAGCACCGGGTATGATGGAGCGATGGAAAACGGATATTCCGGTTCCACACCGTATTTCTCTTTGACATGATCAAATATGATTTTCCTCATTCATATCGCCTTCTCGTTCTATACCATTATCTGATATTATTGTAACATAAGCATTTGGTTTTGTCCATAAAGAAACAGGGCACTTCACATTGAACCGCCCTGATCGGTATATTAAAAATACGAATACAAACAGCCGCTATATGCGAAGTTCCCTTATCAAAACCGTATTTTTTCAAAATGGATGAAATTTCTCCGATTTGCTTTATCATAATTGGATTCTTCGTAAAAATCGTTTTCGCACCATCTGTATCGTTCAAAAGTATGTTTTCCGGCGTCGATATCCACTCAAAAATTTCAGCGGGAGCAGCTGCAAAATGTAAATTAACGATTGACATATAGTAACAACGATATTATACTGATAAGAAGAAATACATAATCTTCGGTATTATCCTGAAAACATAAACGGAGGTCAACAAAATGAAAAAGAAAATAGCGATACTTTTATTGGCGTCAATGCTGCTGTCCTTCTCTGCCTGCAATCAGAAGCAGGAGAAAAAAACAGAAGCATCACAGAACACAAGCGCTTCTGAAACAGCTCAGGACAGGGAGACTGTTTATCAGGTCGCACTTTTGCAGTCACTTACACAGGGCCACTATGACGGAATTATCAAGGTCAGCGAGCTGAAAAAACACGGCGATACGGGCATCGGCACCTTCGAGGGCGTCAACGGTGAGATGATCGTCATTGACGGAAAGGTATATCAGGCCTTGGGTGACGGTACCGTCAAAGAAGCCGATGATGACGAAACCGTTCCCTTCTCAAATGTCAGCTTCTTTGACAGCGATGTATCTTTCGCTCTTAAAGACATAAAGGATATGGCTTCCTTCAAGGCAGAGCTTGACAAGACCGTCAATCAAAACGGCAAAAATATGTTTTATCTCGTAAAAGTCAGCGGTACATTTGATAAGATGTATGTCCGCAGCGAGATAAAGCAGGAAAAGCCATACAAAAGTCTTGACAAGGCGCTTGAAACAGATCAGCGTGAGTTCAATTATGAAAATATCACTGGTACGGTAGTAGGTCTTTACTGCCCCGATTACATGAGCGGACTGAATGCCGCAGGCTGGCACTTCCATTTCATTTCCGATGACAGGACAAAGGGAGGTCATATGCTTGACCTTTCGTTTACAAGTGCACAGGCAGAGCTTGACATTACACCGAGCTTTGATATGATGCTGTCGGATAATTCGGATTTCCAGAGCATGGAGCTTGCAAAGAATGTCGATGACGCTATCAAAAAGGTAGAAACCGATACAAAGGCTTCACAGGAGGATGCCCTTTCACTTTGGACGGACACAGCTCCGCTCAAAACTCAGCTTACAGACTATATAAAGACGATAACAGACCAAAGCTCAGAGTCCTATATTCCTGTAGAAAACCGTATAGCCGTATTTGATATGGACGGTACTCTCTGCTGTGAGACCGATCCGGGCTATTTCGACCATAAGCTCCTTTATTACCGCGTAATGGAGGATCCTGATTATAAGGATAAGGCAAGTGACGAGGAAAAAGAGACCGCAAAGATAATTGAAGAATATTTCAAAACCGGCAGCTATCCGAAGGGACTTGACATAAAGCACGGCACAGCCGTAGCAACTGCTTTCAAGGGCATGACACCTGACGAATTCGATGAATATGTCAAGGCATACAGAGATCAGCCGATGAACAGCTACACCAATATGACCAACGGTCAGGCATTCTACAAGCCTATGCTTGAGGTAGTTGATTATCTTATTGCAAATGACTTCAGTGTATATATCATCAGCGGTACAGACAGACTTATAACAAG
>CADCKR010000015.1 GCA_902802105.1 uncultured Ruminococcus sp. | reverse complement strand
GGTGTAACAGTCGATGTATTCACAAGACGCTTGCTGACATTAAGCTTTAAGGTTTTCTTTACTACGCCGCCTACCGGACTCTTGACATTTACAAGAATATCGTAGTCACCGGCCGTTGAAGGCTTGAATGCAACAAGCGTAGTGGATGATAATCCCTTGATAGCCTTCCAACTTGTCTCATTGGTTTTCTTGTAGTAATACGAATAAGTATAATTACCGCTGCCGCCGGCGGCAACGCCCCTGATGTAGACAGATGAACCGAGAACTATCTGACTCTTTGCTATTCTGCTCTTGTTTACCAACGGAGAATAGACTTTAAGTGCCAATGTTTTTGTTGTCTTTACGCCCTTTGGATCTCTGGCAATAACTCTTACGTAGTAAACGCCCGTAGAATCCGGTGTGATCTTTACTCTTGTGGTTTTGCTAAAGCCCTTTGCTGTTGTCCATGAGCTTTCGCCGTACTTTTTGTAGTAGTATGCATAGGTATATCCGGTCGTATTGCCGGCGGACACCTTTCCATAGACATATACGCCCGATCCCTTTGTGATAGCCGACGAACCGAGATAAGATATGTTTGTTACAGCAGACGCATTTGTCGTTGCCGCCATGCCTGCAGCCTCATACGCATTGGCATCAAGCGAAGCAGCACTGCCAAGTACCGCAGCTCCGCTGAAAACAACAAGAGCCGACATGATAGCTGACAAGGAACGCTTAAAGTATTTTTTATTTTTCATACTAAAGAATACCTTCCTATTTATTGTTATCTTTATTATATACAATACAAACATTTTTTGCAACAGTTATTTTTTTCATTAACAATTACCATGATTTTTGCAAAAAATGATCCGCTGACAAAGGAACAGCGTCATCTGTCAGCGGAGATAAATGCGATCACTTAAGCACGCTGATAAGCACACCGGCTGCAACCGCAGAGCCGATAACGCCTGCCACATTCGGACCCATAGCGTGCATGAGAAGGAAGTTTGCAGGATTTTCCTCCTGACCGACCTTCTGTGAGATACGCGCAGCCATCGGAACAGCAGAAACGCCCGCAGAACCGATAAGCGGATTGATCTTGCCCTTGGTAGCCCAGCACATGATCTTGCCGAAGACCACGCCGCAGGCTGTACCCAGACAGAAGGCTATAAGACCAAGTGCAATAATGCCAAGCGTCTTGGGCGTAAGGAACAGTGTGCCGCTTGCCGTAGCACCGACCGTAACTCCAAGGAAGATAGTTACAATATTCATAAGCTCATTCTGAGCCGTCTTTGCGATCCTGTCCACAACTCCGCTCTCTTTAAAGAGGTTGCCCAGCATGAGCATACCTACAAGAGGAGCCGCATCCGGAAGGAGTATTGCAACAAGGACTACAACAACTATCGGGAAGATGACCTTTTCAAGCTTTGATACCGGACGAAGCTGACCCATTACGATAGAGCGCTCCTTCTTGGTGGTAAGAAGCCTCATAATAGGCGGCTGAATGATCGGCACAAGAGCCATATAGGAATATGCCGCTACTGCGATAGGTCCAAGAAGCTCCGGAGAGAGCTTTGAGGTAACAAATATAGCCGTCGGGCCGTCAGCGCCGCCGATAATAGCAATAGAGCCGGCCTCATTTGTCTG
The DNA here is from genome assembly GCA_902802105.1 of uncultured Ruminococcus sp. Classification (GTDB taxonomy): domain Bacteria; phylum Bacillota; class Clostridia; order Oscillospirales; family Acutalibacteraceae; genus UBA1213. The sequence goes on along the minus strand of CADCKR010000015.1, from coordinate 61,795 downwards.
GAAACCGAGAAGGATAGCGCCGATAAATGTAATGAAGATACCGATCTGTGCAGCAGCACCGAGAATGAAGCTCTTGGGGTTAGCGATAAGCGGGCCGAAGTCTGTCATTGCACCGATGCCGAGGAATATAAGCGGCGGGAAGATACCAAGGTGAACGCCCTGATAGAGATAATAGAACAAGCCGCCGTTCTCTGTTACGTTATAGTAAACTATCTTATAAAATTCAGATTCACCCATAATGACCTTTTCAAGTGTCATCGGGTCAAAGCCTGCCGATACAGCCTGAGCGCTTGTCATAAGCTGAGAGCTTGTAGGATACGAAGCCGGATCAAGCCCCTTGGCTGTTACCTGTTCAAAGGTAAGAAGCTGTGTTGTAGGGTTAGCCATTATTTCTGGGAAAATATTTACTATCATCATACCGAACGCGATCGGCAGCAGCAGCAGAGGCTCATACTGCTTTTTGATGGCAAGAAACATCAACACGAATGATATAAGTATCATTACATAATTCTGCCATCCGAGGTGACACAATCCCGATGATTGAAACAGTCCGACAATGACGCTGCCGAGCTGAGAGAAAATGTCCATTTATTTTCTTCCTTTCTATTGATCTTGGGAGGTCAGACTGTTCTCTCAGAACGGTCTTGTGTTCTGCATCACGCCTGTGCTGCCCCATGCAGAACGAGTATTCCGTGAACGCCTGACAGACTTTATCCTGTGCGGCTTGTCTCCGCAGATGGCATCTACTGCCGCCGCAATAACGGCGACGATCTCTCCGGGTATCTCATCAGGATCAGACTGCACCTTCGGAACATAAGGCGCTTTCGGAGCTGCCGGCTTTGCAGGCTGTTCGATCTTAACGACTTTTTTCTTTTTTTCCTTACGGTTCTGCGATGTCTTCTGAGCTGCCTGTATCAGCTTGCCGTAGACGGTTATGATTATGATGAGCAAAACCAGCACCATAAAAACTATAATGAAGCCTGCTATCAGAAGCGTCAGCGCAAGATTAATATTATCCATAGCTTATTCCACCTTACGATGTTGTCATATCAGCGCACAAACAGCGTCGCCCATCTCAGTCGTTGTTACCTTCTTTGTGCCTTCTGTGTAAATATCAGGTGTTCTTGTGGTCTTGAGCACTTCAGCCACAGCATTTTCGATAGCATCGGCAGCAGCGGGCTCATCGAGTGAATATCTGAGCATCATTGCGACCGAAAGGATAGTTGCCAGCGGGTTTGCGATGCCCTGGCCTGCAATATCGGGCGCAGAACCGTGTATCGGCTCATACATACCGAGCTTAGTGCTGTTAAGGCTTGCAGAAGCCAGCATACCGATAGAACCGCTTATCATTGAAGCCTCATCAGAAAGGATATCGCCGAAAATATTGGATGTAACTATAACATCAAACTGCTTGGGATTTCTTACAAGCTGCATAGCGCAGTTATCAACGTAGAGATGATTTAACTCGACCTCCGGATATTCCTTTGAAAGACGGTTCATAGTTTCTCTCCAGAGCCTTGAAGAATCGAGCACGTTTGCCTTGTCAACGCTTGTAAGCTTCTTGCTGCGCTTCATAGCCATATCAAATGCTACCCTGCCGATCCTTTCGATCTCGTTTACGTTATACTTTTCCGTATCGAATGCAGCCTTCACGCCGTCCTCTTCAAAAGTACCTCTCTTGCCGAAGTATATGCCGCCGGTAAGCTCTCTGACGATCATAATATCCATAGCATCACCGATGATATCGCTTCTCAGGGGAGATGCATCTCTGAGCGGCTCAAAGATAACTGCGGGTCTCAGGTTGGCAAAAAGTCCGAGCGCGCCTCTTATTCCGAGCAGACCTGCTTCGGGGCGGTTATTGCCGGGCTGTGTATCCCACTTGGGGCCGCCTACTGCGCCAAGAAGCACAGAGTCGGACGCAAGGCACTTGTCAATAGTTTCCTGCGGCAGCGGAACGCCTGTAGCATCAATAGCGCAGCCGCCAAGCAGCGCATCTGTATAGGTAACGCTGAACCCGAACTTTTCGGCAGTTTTGTCCAGTACCTTTACAGCTTCGCCAACGATCTCAGGGCCTATCCCATCGCCTCTGAGCAAAGTAATATTATAGTTCTTCATTTTCTTTCCTCCCGTTATTTCTGCATTACGCAAATTTTCCAATATAATTATACCCCGCTCACAAAAATAAGTCAACAACTATTAACACACATAAATCAATTTTGTCAGCGGAGCGCCGGCGAGCCGCCGGTGCCAATTCGCTGCCTGTTCAACACATACTGTAGTCCGTGCCGCCGCGGCAAGTAAATCAGCGTCTGCTAAAGAAGTTTTTGCAAAGCACCGCGAATACACCTGCTTCTACGGGCGGAAAGTAAATCAGCGTCTGCTAAAGAAGTTTCGGCAAAAGACCGCTGATTTATGTTCTTCTACGGCACTATCTGACGAATGAGCGGAGCGCAGACTCTGCGCTGCCGCCGCAATTAAGAATCCCTCTTAGGCGCAGAAAGGAATCTGCGCTTAAAAGACATTCTATCAAGAGAGAAGCCAAGAAAAATAAACAATGCAATACTTGCAGCAGACTGTATGGCGTTTGTCGGGATATCCACAAGCGCAGCTCCCCAGTCGCCGTATAATGCAACGGCCGCTAAATAATAACCGCCAATGCAGACTATGGACGCAGGTAACATTGCAAGTATATTTCTTTTGGAAACTATCGTCTGCCCGGCACTGCTGAATGCCGCAACGCTCAGCGCCTTGATGATCACTGTAGGCAGCACCCACATCGGATAGCCCGAAAGATAATCAGAAAATCCTGCTCCTACAGCGCCGGTCAGCATTGCATAGGGCATCGGCAAAAGTGCCGCAGCAATATATATCATGCCGTCGCCTATATGGATATATCCCTGATGTGTCGGTATCTTTACAAACGCAGTCAGCACATATACCATAGCGCTGAATATAGCTGTCAGAACAAGATATTTAATATTGTCGCTCGTTTTTCTTCTTCCCATTTTCCTCACTCCGTTAATCTGTAAAATCAGCATCAAGCTGTATTGTCACCTTATATTCAGGATACAGCGCCTTCACCTTGCCGCTTATGCTTTCTATAAGCTTACTGCTGTCAGGCACTGCAAAATCAATAACTATATCAAACCTTATCTCTTTTTTCTCGATATCACAGAAAAATCCGTGCATCTGAAGTACATATTCCTCTGAGCTCGTTATCTCCGCAATATCGGTGCGTATCTTCGCCGCCTCGTCGCTTTCCGTATTGTGCGAATAAATGCCCACAGCTGTTATAAGCACCTGATTCTTTACTGCGACCCTGTGCATTATCTCACGGCTCACAACATCTATTTTTGAGGCCGTCCAGGTATCCGGAACAGTTATGTGCACCGACGCCAGCCACCTTCCCGGCCCATAGCTGTTAAGTATAAGGTCATAGGCGCCAAGCACTCCCTCTGTTTCGCACACGGTCCTGCGCACTGCCTCCGAAAGCTCCTTGTCAGCCCTTTCGCCTATCAGCTTGCTTATTGTGTCACGTATCATTTCAATGCCGGCTTTGATGATAAAGCCAGAAATGATAACTCCAAGATACGCTTCAAGGCTCACGCCCCAGATCAGAAAAATACTTGCAGCTATTATCGTAGATATTGATATCACTGCATCCTGCATCGCATCTGTACCGGAATTAACAAGAGCATCAGAGCCCACGCTCTTTCCTGTCCTTCTGAAATATATTCCCAGCCCGATCTTTATCACCACGGCTGCGCCCACAACAATAAATGTCAATGACGAATAATCCGGCGTTTCCGGATAAATAATGCCCTTGACCGCTTCAACAAGTGAAGTAATACCCGCATAAAGTATTATCATCGCTATCACTGCGGCACTTATATGCTCATATCTGCCGTGACCGTAAGGATGGTGCTTGTCGGGCGGCTTCCCTGCAAGCTTGGTACCTATGACGGTTATCACAGACGACAGCGCATCGCTGGTATTGTTTACCGCATCAAGAACTATAGCTATCGAATTGGACAAAAGCCCCACTGCCGCCTTGAAGCCCGCCAACAGAATATTTGCGGCAATGCCTGTAATGCTCGTCTTTATTATCACTTTTTCCCTGTTTTTCTCCGTCATGGATAATAACAGTAAACCGATGAAAAACATCAAAATGACATTTACAATATTCCAAAATGCTCGTTTTAAGTAAGGAAAACTATGTAAATATGCCATTTTTTAATAATGCAAATCGGGATTTTTACCTGTAATATCCGACAGTTTTTCATAAACAGATTTACAAAAACAATATATTATGATATAATAATACCCGCTTATGCAAAATCAAACAATTTGGGGAGGTATTTAATTTGGATTGGTCTGAAATCATCGTCTTTATCGTTTATCTTGCCTTCATGCTTGGCGTTGGTGTGTTCTTCTTCATCAAAACCAAGAAAAACGGCAGCGAAAAGACCTATTTCCTCGGCGGAAGACAAATGGGTCCGTGGGTAACGGCTCTGTCGGCAGGTGCGTCCGACATGAGCGCATGGGTCCTTATGGGACTTCCGACATCAATTTATGCAACGGGTCTCGGCAATATATGGATTCCTGTTGGTCTTATTTTAGGTTATGCGATAAGCTGGATAGTTGAGGCTCCCAGGCTGCGCCGCTTCTCGATAGTGGCAAACGACTCAATCACTATCCCTCAGTATCTCAAAAACCGTTTTCTCGCAAAATCAAACGCTCTGCAGATAATATGCGCAATCGTCTTTCTTATTGCCTACACCATCTACTCGGCATCAAGCTTCAAAGCCTGCGGCACACTCTTCAACACGGTTACCGGTATGGATCCTTCTGTTGCAATGTATCTTGCTGCTGTCATCATCGTGGGATATACATTCCTTGGCGGTTTCTCCGCAGTATGCTGGACAGACTTTTTCCAGGGACTGCTCATTCTCGGCGGAATGCTGATAGCTCCGATATTTGCTATGTCTATGATAGATATGTCACAGGCGTCAAACGTCGCTTCATCAAGCCCCGACTTCTGGAACGCCTTTGCCGACTGGAAATCCATCGTTTCAGGTCTTGGCTGGGGACTCGGCTACTTCGGAATGCCGCACATCATAATCCGATTTATGTCAATGCGTTCACAAAAGGAAATGAAGAAGTCTGCAATAATCGGTATTTCATGGACCTTCCTCATCCTTATCTTTGCTGTTGCAATAGGCATAATCGGCCTTATGCTTCTGGGCTACAATGAAGAAACAAGCAAAAATTCCACGGTATTCATCGTCATGGTAAGAAAGATATTCCCCGGCATCATCTCCGGCATTCTTCTCTCAGCGGTACTCGCCGCATCCATGAGCACCGCAGACAGTCAGCTTCTTTCAGCTTCATCATCCTTCTCCAGCGACCTTTACAAGCCCGTATTCAGAAAGAACAAGGCAAGCGACAAGGAAATGCAGTGGATCGGCAGGATCGTTGTTCTCGCTATTGCATTGGTAGCTCTGCTTATTGCGTCCAACCCCGGCTCTGCATCCATCATGGGTCTTGTTTCCAACGCATGGGGACTTTTCGGCGCTGCGATCGGTCCTTCAATAATACTCAGTCTTTTCTGGAAGCGCTTCAGCTTTGCCGGTGCGATCGCCGGAATAACCGTAGGATCAGTCGTCGATATCTGCTGGCTGCTTTTCCTCTCCGCAGACAGCCCGACAAACACCTGTCTTTACAACACAGGAATTTACGAGATAATCCCCGGCTTCATTGCAGGCCTTATAGCCGCAGTGATCGTAACTCTTGCCGCAAAGAAGCCCTCCAAGGATGTAGAGGAGCTTTACGACAAGGCTGTTGCATATAAGGATTGATCCGTCAGCGGCCTTTTGAAAAAATTCAAGTACACATTTTCTCCAAAGGAAAATGTGTACTTTTTATATCAGCATTCACAGGCAGCGCGATCTCTTCTGTCTGCCGTTTAATGCGGTATCAGATCATTTCTTTACGATAGCTTCAATGCTCTTTTCAAGACTCTCAGCATCCAGGCCGAACTCTGAGATAAGTCCGAGAGCAGGACCGCTGTGACCGTAAGTATCCTGAATACCGAGCTTTGTAACGGGCACCGGGCAGAATTCCGATGTTACCGAGCATACAGCTTCACCAAGACCTCCGATGACGTTGTGCTCCTCAACGGTGATGATCCTGCCTGTTTCCTTAGCAGCCTTGATTATTATTTCTTTGTCAATAGGCTTAATGGTGTGCATATTGATAAGGCGGGCATTTATACCCTTTGCTTCAAGAGCCTTTACAGCCTTGAGAGCTTCATATACTACAAGACCTGTTGCAATAACAGTAACGTCGGTCCCTTCTTTGAGTGTGATGCCCTTGCCGATCTCGAAGCTGTAGTTGTCAGGATCGTTGAAGGTATCAATAGCAAGACGTCCGAGTCTGATGTATACAGGTCCGTTATAGGCATAAGATGCCTTTACAGCCTCGATCATCTCATAGTGGTCAGCCGGATTGAGCACTACCATGCCGGGAATCGTCCTCATAAGAGCCAGATCCTCACAGCACTGATGCGTAGCGCCGTCCTCACCTACAGAGATGCCTGCGTGTGAGCCTGCGATCTTTACGTTAAGGTGCGGATAACCTACGGAATTTCTGATCTGCTCGTAAGCTCTGCCTGTTGCAAACATAGCAAATGATGCCGCAAAGGGAACCTTGCCGCAGGCTGCAAGACCGGCAGCTACACCGATCATATTGCCCTCGGAGATACCGCAGTCAAAGAAGCGGTCGGGATATGCCTTCTTGAAAATATCTGTCTTGGTAGCAGCAGCCAGGTCTGCGTCAAGAACTACGATCTCAGGATGCTCCTTTGCAAGCTCGCAAAGGGCCATACCAAAGCTTTCTCTTGTTGCGATTTTCTTTGTTTCTGCCATGATTATGCCTCCAATGCTTTAAGCTGTGCGTTAAGCTCGTCCATAGCGGTCTTATATTCGTCTGCGTTAGGCGCCTTGCCGTGCCAGCCGACGACGTTCTCCATGTATGAAACGCCCTTGCCCTTGATAGTCGTTGCAATTACTGCTGTAGGCTTGCCCTTTACAGACTTTGCCTTGTTTACAGCAGCCTCGATCTCCTCATAGTTATGTCCATCTATCTCGATCACTTCAAAACCGAAGCTCTCAAACTTCTTGTTCAGGTCATCAAGACCTGCAACATCCTTTACATGACCGTCGATCTGCAAACCGTTGTAGTCTACAAAAATGCAGAGGTTGTCAAGCTTGTAGTGAGAAGCAAACATTGCAGCCTCCCATACCTGACCTTCCTCACATTCTCCGTCACCAAGCATTGCATAAACTCTGTAGTCCTTTTTATCATACTTGGCCGCAAGAGCCATGCCGCAGGCTGCCGAAACACCCTGTCCAAGTGAGCCTGAGCTCATGTCTACGCCGGGAGTACCCTTCATATCGGGATGTCCCTGAAGCATAGCGCCGATGTGTCTGAGCACCTTGATCTCGTCTGCCGGAAAATATCCCTTGAGTGCAAGCGCACCGTAGAGAGCCGGACAGCAATGACCCTTTGAAAGTACAAAGCGGTCTCTGTCGGGGTCCTTGGGATTTTTCGGATCCACGTTCATTTCCTTAAAGTAAAGGTAGGTAATGATGTCCGCAGCAGAGAGCGATCCGCCGGGATGACCCGACTTTGCATTGAACACACCCTCGATCGTATACATCCTTACCTTGCAGGCGTTTTTCTTCAATTCCAAAATTTCCTGATTATCCATAGCTGACAGTTTCCTCCGTTTCAAGTTTTTCCTTAACAAACGGACAGACACGCATAAGACCTGTCTGATCCGGGCCGTCCCAAAATAAACGCTGTAACCATGCAGCACACTTTACAAGGGCTGACATGATCCCTTTTTACGCTGATTATCAGCGCTTCTTTTTGGATATTACCGTTGTGGCGATCACCGCACCGACAGCTATAACGCCGCCGCTAAGAAGGACGATACCCCACACAAGAAATACCCAGTCATCATTTCCGCCCTTGCTTTCTTCTTTCAGCTTGCTGAAAGCATTCGGAGCCTTGGCATTCGTAGGTGATGCCTTCAATTCAAAGTTAGAGGTTTCTCTCTGATCTCCATTTTTTAATGCTTCCCAGTCCTGAGGTGTCAGCACTATTGTTTCTGAAATCTCATAATCGGAGATATCAAGAGAGGACGTATCCCTTTCGGGCTCCTCCGGCTCATATTCGTAATCGGAATACTCCTCGTATCCCTCTGATTCATAATTATATTCAGATTCTTCAGCATAGCTGCTTTCATCATTATCATTCTCGTTTTCATAAACATAGAAATGACTTGCCTGACTTACATATATGCTGACCTCGCTTATCTCGGAATCTTCCGGATCCTCTGATACGCCTATATAATAAGCACTGCTTTCCTCAACCGGTTCGCTTACCGGTTCAGGCTCCGGCTCAACAAGCACCTCAGAAGGCTGTATATCGGACGTTTCGCCCGACTGTTCAACAGGATCCTCAGTTACCGGTTCCGAAGCCTCTGCCGGCTTATCGGGGTCAAAGAGTTCACCGGGGTCGGACACGGCCGGCTCGTATTCTTCCGACTCCCCGATCTCCGCCTCATGCTCCCATACCGTCGGCACCGCACCTGCCGGAACTGCGCATGACATTATGACAGCAGCAGCGACAGGAACAAGCAAAAATTTCAGACCTTTTTTTAGTTCCATATCTAACCTTTTCCTTTCGGTCAAAACTGAATCTCAAAGCCTTTTTATCCTGCTCTATCATAACACAAAAGATAGTTCTTTTACAACATATTATTAAAAATTCTGCGATTTTCAGGTTAATTCCCTACATTTGCGCTCTATAAATGTTAATAATAACTATAAGTCGGGCAAATGGCAGTATCACATGATCTGTGCCGTCAGAACATCAGACCTCACGCAAGCTCTCCGAGTATCTCCTCAAAGCAGACTCCGTCCTGCGCCGGTATCTCCATCTTATCGGACAAGGCTATGGCTTTACCGACAAACGAGGCCGCCCGCTTTACCGATACGGTAAGATCAACTCCGTTTACGGCATCGGCGGCAATTACAGACGCAAAAACATCTCCTGTGCCGGCATGAGCAGAGCCGGTACACGGCTGTCTGAGCAGCTCATACTCACCGTTTTCCTGCCACACAAAATCACAGATATCATCGCCGTCAGAAATACCCGTTATAACGATATTTCTTGCTCCGCGTAGCTGAAGCTTCTGCGAAATAGCCTTCAGCTCCGCTTCATCTGCGCCCGGCTCTCTGTATTCGATCCCGGCAAGAAGACAGGCTTCTGTCAGATTAGGAGTAATGATCGATGAAAGCGGAAGAAGCTTTCTTATCTCCCTGCAAAGATTGTCACCGATGGTCGCATATCTCCTGCCGTTGTCGCCCATCACGGGGTCAACTATTATTTTTGTGGACTTGCCGGCAAATTCCTCAATAAAGTCCTCTACAATGGACACCTGCCGTACAGAGCCGAGAAACCCCGTATATATACCGTCAAAATGCAGTCCAAGCTTTGCCCACTTCTTATAATATTCCCTCATGTGATCGGTGTAATCATCAAAGAAAAAGTCCGGATAGCCTGTGTGGTTTGAGAGTATAGCTGTCGGCATACCGCAGCACTGCACCTTCATTGCGGATATTATCGGGACAGAAACCATCATGGAGCATCTTCCGAAGCCCGAAAAATCATTTATTACTGCTATCCTTTTTTGCTTCATAAGCCTTTCTTCCCTTCGTTTCCTGCCTGCGCTGCCGCAGAGGCGCCCCAATAACCCTGTATTTAAAAAATCATCAGTCGCCGTAGCGGTCGTGCATAAGCTGCCTCAGTTTTTTCCATTTTGACGAGAGTATCACATTTGCAATTATCATGCCGGCCAGAGCCGCCGCAAACAGGCCTATACCGCCATAAAACATTATTGCTCCGACAGTCATAAAAATCACTCCTTTATCCAGTTATTCTGCTTCAGGCGTTCCATTATCTGCTCCATCGTTCTGATATAGGTGCTGCTTGTGCCGCTGACCTTATTGTGCTGATCGAGCTTTTCCGCCTTGTCGTAGTACTTCTTGAAATTATCATAGCTCCTGAGCGTTGAGCTGAGCTTCGACTGCTTGTCAGCCTCAAGTATAGCCAGTCTTGCATAAACGTCCGCATCATTAGGATAATCCTGCATCATAGCGTTAAGTATTGCCTGAGCATTCTTTATATCGTCTACATACTGATATGCCGTCACTAAATTGAAAAGCGTCTGCCGTGACGCACCGCCTGCATCCCTTACTCTGGTGTAATAATTAATGCTCTGCTGTGCATACACACGGCGATCCTGGTCGTTGGCTGCTGCATCGGCCTTTTTCAGATAAGCCTCTGCGCACATAATGTTTGCCACGCGAACGCTGTCATTCGTAAACACTCCTACGTTCTTTGAGATGGTATCTATCACGCTGTCATAATCACCCATACGATCGTAGGTCCTGCACAGATAGAGATAAGCCCTCTGCGTAAGCACACTGTCAGATGAGGTCTGCGCTGCTTTCCTGAATCCCTCGGCAGCTTCGCTGTAATTGCCCTTTGCAAAATCTATTTCAGCCTTCGCAAGACTTATAGACGCATTCTCCAGACCAAGATCGACTGCCTTTTGCAGCATCTCGTTCGCATTGTCCACATAGGCGCATCTTGAAAGTGCAATAGCAAAGTCGCGGTAATATTCGGCGTTGCTCTGATCAAGCTCTACCGCCTTTTTGTAATACTCTACCGCCTTCTCGTAGTTTTCTTCTACAAAATAAGCATTGCCGAGAATATAGTCAAACTGTGCGATCTGAGCGTCGGAATTGCCCGCAGCCTCAAAGTTATGCTGCGCAAGAGCGTTGGTGCCGTATTCGATAACCTTATCATAATCGTACTGCGAAGAATACAGCATCAGCATACCGCTGTACGGCTCTATCCTGTCCGGCTTCAGGCCGATAGCCTCCTCGTATGTCTTCTGAGCGTTTTCATAGTCCTTGTTGACAACAAGGTTATCGGCATAGGTGATCTTATCGTTAAATGCAGTGTCGGATTCCTTTCTCATCTGCATGAATCCTGCTGTTCCAAGCACCACGGCGCCAACCATTATAACAGGGAAAACCACATTGACTATCAGCCTTGAACGCTTGTGGCTGCGGTAGCGCTTGTCAAGCCTGATTATATTATTGAGGTCATCATAGACCTGCTGAGCGGTCTGATATCTCTCACGCGGGTCATAATGAGTCATTTTATTTACAATATTTATCAGCGCCTCGTCAAAATCCGGCAGATCGGCAGGTATCGGAGGAAGCTTCGTTTCGGGGAGCTTCGGCGGCCGCTGCCCTGTGATAAGATGGTACAGTGTCGCACCAAGGCTGTATATATCAGAACGCTGGTCAAGCGCGGTATCCATATCGAACTGGAACCTCGGACGATACGGCTTGCCGGGTTCGGGCTTGTTTATCGGGTCTATGTTAAGATACTGCTCCGGAGCTGCATATCCGCGGCTTGTAGCACTGATGCTGCTGTCGGGCGTACTGGTCATTGATACGTTGAAGTCGATAAGGCATACATTTCCTTCAAGGTCTATCATAATGTTGGCGGGCTTGATATCGCTGTGTATGATAGGCGGCTTGAGCGAATGAAGATATATAAGTGCTTCTGTTATCTGCTTTGCCCAGAAGATCACCTGCTGCTGAGTGAACCTGTAGCCGCTCTTGATATACTTGTCAAGCGATGCGCCGGGCACAAAATCCATGACTGTATATATACCGTCATCAAGCTGCAAAAAGTCATAGGCCTGCGGCAGATACTGGTGCTTCAGATTCTTGATTATGTCCGCTTCCTTGCGGGAGTCCATAAGCCCCACCCACGCATCGTTTATGCGCTTTACTACCACATATTTTTCAAGCCTGAGATGATAGGCCTTAAACACTGTACCGCCGCCGCCGGCACCGATCTTATCTTCGATCCTGTAAGTACCGTTAATAATATTTCCCTTTTCTATCATAGAGGATCATTCCCTTCATGCAGCCGCAGGCTGCTTTAGTATTTCATTATTATGCTCTCTGTTATCATTTTTGACCGCAGATGTCAACATTCAGCCGTCAAGCCTGCATCGGCCGTCCTGTGCTCTGCTGTGCGCCGGACTGCTGTGATCATTTTTCCGGATCTCTGCAAAGAAGCTCTTGAAAAAGCAGCAGCTTGTGTGCTGCTTTTTTAAAAGCTCCATAATCCAAACCGCCCCGAAACCGTCCGCTGCGGAAGAAAGCTCCTTCAGTGAAACGGATCCGGGGATACGGCGGATCGGATCATGTATTTTTTGTGATACGGCTAAGCCTTATCAGATAGCCTCCGGCTCATCCCAGCCGAACATATCTCCGCACAGCGGCAGGAGACTGAGCTTTGAGTTCCCGATGTCAAAAACATCGCCCGGGCTCAGCTCGACTGTTTCAAGAATGACATGATCGTTGACATAATAAAGCTCACGTGATGTTCCGGGCTGAGCATAGAATGTCCTGAGCCTTGGAACATAAATGATTATAGCGTGTCTGTCAGCTGCAACTGTCGGATCGTCCGAAATGATGATATCCATATCGGACGAACTGCCAATGAAATTCTTGTTTTCACGGATAACATAGGTCTTGCCCTTTGCAGGACCGCTTGTTCCCACCAGCCAGCCAACGGGCAGATTGGTGTTGACTGAAGGTGCGGAAGTCTGAACGGGAGCCGGCATGACAGGTGCGGGATACGCTGTCTGCTCCTGAGGATAATAGCCCGTCTGAGCAGGCGGCATTGGCGGCATCGGCGGCATCGGCGGCATCGCAGGCATCACCGGAGCTGCCTGCTGAACAGGTGCCGGAACTGCGGCCGCAGGAAGCCCGCAATACGGGCAGAAGCGAAACTTGGACATATCAAACCAGTGACCGCCGGTACACTGTACTTTGTTAGCCATAGCCATTCTCCTTTACATCTTCTTGAGTCTGAACTGGTTCTCACCACTGCCAAGTGAAATTACAGTTCCTGCCTTGAGCTGCATCTCCTGATCCTTGATAAGTCTTTGTCCGTTTACGAATGTACCGTTAGAGGACATATCTATAACCTTAAAGCTGTCGGTATACGGGTCATACTTTACAGAGCAGTGAGTACGGCTGATATCCTTCTTCTCGGACGAAAGAACAATGTTGCAGCTCTGGGGATCTCTGCCTATCATGATCTTCTCGCCGGGCTTGAGGTTAATGGTAGCGCCCTTATAATCGCCGGTAATACCCTCGATAGCACCGACCTGAGCAACTGTAGCCTGATCATCTGCGCCCTGGAATGCTGCCGGAGCCGGAACAGGCTGGGGCTGATAAGCCTGAGGAGCGGGCTGTACGGGCTGCGGCTGATATGCCTGAGGAGCGGGCTGTACGGGCTGGGGCTGATAAGCCTGAGGAGCGGGCTGTACAGGCTGCTGGGGCTGATATGCCTGGGGAGCAGGCTGTGCAGGCTGAGGAGCAGCATAGGGATTTGCGGTGTTGGCGTTGGGACTTACATAAGGAACATTGGGATTGTAATCGTTCTGAGGAGCGCCTGCCTTTTTGTATGCAGCATTATCGCTGAGACCGATGAAGCAGAAGATCAGGGTAACAAATGAGAATGAGAACATAAGTATCGGACCGATGCCGATCGCAGTAGTTGTAGCCTGACCTAACTTCTGAGCAGAGCCGATGAAAATGAAGGTCCATACAAAAACGAATGCTGAGATAAGGAAACCTAAAATTCCGAAAACAAGAGCAAGTACTCTGCCGCCGTGCTTGATGCTGAGAGCCCTGCCAAGTACGACCATCAGTGCACAGAAAATGAGACCGAAGAAAGCTACGGTAACGGAAAGCACCATAATAAATGATGCGATATAATAGAACTGATAATCGCCGGGAGCCGCGCCGAGCCTTGATGCTACCTGACCCCAGATATTCATAAATTGCTGGCCCTGCGTTCCTATAACAGACATATCAAATCCATTTGGTGCATTGTTTACACCCGGTGTTGCAGTCATCGGCAAAAATATCATGCACGCTGCTGCGATGGAGAAGAGCATTGCGCCGATCATGCCTATGATAGCAGCAACACTAAGCGTTTTCTTTTTGGGAGTATAATTACCATTCATAATTTTGCGCCTCCTGAGCGTTATTTTTTTATTTTCTCACGGCAATGACCGTGTGAAAAACATTCTGATGCAGGTCAGATCAATCCTGACCGTCAAGGTCTTCCCACGCAAAGCCCTCTGAGCAGAGCGGGAAGAAAAGAAGCTTTGTATTGCCGACAGTTACCTTATCATAAACCAAAAGCTGACGGCTGTTGAGCACCATTTCACCGTTGACATAAACAAGTCCGTTCGACTCGCCTGCCTGAGCAATGAACACTCTTGTATTCGGTTCATAAATAACAGATGCATGACGGCTGAAAGATACAGCGTTGTCGTCACTGAGCATTATTTCCATATCAGGTGAACGTCCGATGAAATTCCTGCCGGCCTTCAGCTCGAATATCCTGCCCCGATACAGACCGTTCAGACCTACAAGCCATCCTACAACGGGCTGCGCCGCAGATGCATTGTTCTCAGGTGCTGCGGGTACAGGTGCGGGCTGCTGATATCCATAGCCGTTATATACCGGCTGCATCGGCAAAGCGGAAGGATATTGGGGCATCATGGGCTGTCCGTAAAACGGCTGCTGTGTATAAGCGGGCTGCTGCGCCATCGGCTGCTGAACATCAGCATTCTGCTCTGCTGATGTATACCCCATCTGACCAAGCTGCTCAGTGACATTCTGAACCGTATTCTGATCTGCCGCTGCCTGCTCCTGCTGCACTGCTGCATCGGCTGACGCGAACTGCTCGGTTACATTCTGAGCCGTATTCTGATCTGCCGCTGCCTGCTCCTGCTGCATTGCTGCCTCGGCTGACGCGAACTGCTCGGTTACATTCTGAGCCGTATTCTGATCTGCCGCTGCCTGCTCCTGCTGCATTGCTGCATCGGCTGACGCGATCTCCTCAGCTGACGGCTGTTCGGTAACATCCGGAGCCGCCTGCTTATCATCCGCCATAGCCTCAGCTACAAGAACTGCAATGTCGTTCTTTTCCTCGGTCACCGGCTTTGGCTCTGTTACAGCCTCTGCAAAGATCACCGGAGCAGACGGCTGTTCCATCGGTATCGTCTTATCGAACTCATCCTCCGTACCGATCTCTACCGGTGCTTCGCTTATATTCTGCTTTGCGGCTTCATTCCTGACAGGCTCGTTTTCCGGCTGCTTAGGCTCAGGTGCTGTATTCTGCTGCGGTTCCGGCGATGCTTCCGTTTTTCTTTTATAAAAAGCAAGCGGTATAGTCGCATCATCGTCATCATCTGCGGAAAAGGCTGCGGAAAGATCCTGCGGCACCGACTGCGGCACAGGCTGAGAAATTTCCTGCCTTGGCCTTTGAAAGCCTATAGGCATCGTTACATCATCTTCTGACGTTTCATTTCTGGCATTCATGTCCTTGGCGCCGCAATACGGACACTGCTCAAATCTGCTGCCATCATAGAAATGATTATTGATACATTTTTTTACCATAGATTACGCTCCTCTTCTGATAATATTTACCTCAACGAAGTTCCGGATCAATAAGTATAATCCGGAACAAAATCATTGTATTGATCGTATCCGTTGTAATCATAGACTGCGCTGCTTTCTTCCTTCTGCTCGTCAAACTTTATTTCCGCCTTGCACTTATACGTCCACTTGCTGTCCCAAGAATTAGGCACGCGCTTCCTTCCCTTGATCAAGATAGTCTGATCTGCATTAAGCCCCTCGAAAGCATGGAATTTTACATCAATAACAGTTGACGGCACCTCAATTACCTCTAAATCGCCGCACTTATAGAACGCATGGGCTCTTATCTCGGTTACCTTTTCGGGAACAGTAAACACCTCAGAGCCGTTTCTTGCCGCAGGATAAGCCACCAGAGCCTTGAATTCCTTTGTATAGAGCACACCGTCATTTGCGTTGAAGGATTCGCCGCCGCCCTCAACGCTTATATATGTGAGCTTCATACAGCCGGCAAACGCCCAGTTCATAACATCGGTTACCGTATAAGGCATGATATAGCTGCCGTATCTGCCGCAGGGATATGCTTCAAGAACGGTCTTATCCTTGTTGTAGAGTACACCGTCCACCGATGTATAGTAGTTGTTATCGGGATCTACCTCAATGGATGTAAGCCTGTCGCTGTCGTTGAATGCCCATTCACCGATATTTGTAACGCTTCTCGGAATGTGTATACTGGTGATCGTATCGCAGTCACGGAAGGAATATCTGCCTATACCGGAAACGCCTTCCTTCAGATAGACCTCTGTGATCTTCCTGTTCTTCCACAAAACGTCCTTTTTGCTTACATCCGGAAGAGAACCGTTGCCCTCGATAACCGTTACGCCGTTGCTGTAAACGGTATATGTCAGGTCGCTTATCTGTCCGGTCTCATTTACTGTCGCACCCTTGATCGCATTATCTATTCCGATATTGAGCGAATATTCATCCAGCATACCCTTGAGCTCTCCGTTGCCCGTATACTCATATCCTCTTCTGAGTGCCCTTACAGCCTCAGTATAGTTGCCCACAGCCTTATATGCCTCAGCAAGCTTCTTATAAGCGTCAATATTGTTCGGGTCTATCTCGATAGCCTTCTCGAATGCAATAATAGCCTCGTCATAATCCTCATCAGACATATATTTTTCTCCAAGAGATATCTGCTCTCTTGCAGACCGTGCATTCTGGCTGCCTGCTGCCACAAGGATTATCGTAAGCACAGAACCGATTATCACTGCGATAAGCACAACAATAATCGCTATCATCCTGCCCTTTGAGCTTTTGCTGCCGGCAGCCTTTTCCCTGAGCTGTCCTTCGTTCTGCAAAGCCATATACTGCGGTCCGGCCGGCGCAGGAGCCGCATCAGGCACATATAACGTGCCGCACTTAGGGCATACTCCAAAGCTTTCGTCAAATACATTATTGCAATTCTTACAGCTAACCATAATTTTTTCTCCTTATATACATAAGTAGTCAGTTACCCTGCGGGTAAAACAACACCGTTTCACGTAAGAGATGTGAGCAATCCCTTGACCTTAACGCCCTCGGATACCGCATAAGATATTATCGACTCAGGCGGCCTTACAGGCTCCTTCTTTATTCCAAGAGCGATATCTCCGCAATGATAAAGCCTTCTCAGCACAATGTCAGCGGTTATCTCTCTGCCGCTTTCAAATGCTGCGGCAATGCAGTCCAGAGCCTCCTGCGGCAGCGAAAGCTCATTTCGTGCAGAAAACGCACCCGCAATGAACTCAGTCGGCACAGGCACCGCACTGCCATACATCACTGCAACAAACATACGCAAAAACTCTCTGACATCATCAGCCGCGAATTTATTTCCGGCCGAGCCGGAAGCGTCACAAAGGACCATGGTTTTGTCCTTTTTCCGCACAGCTTCGGCACACACACAGCCATGCACAAGTCTTTCGTCATGCATAAGCTTCAAGGTAACAATAACCGGCAGCAGCAGGGATTTTGCACCCTCAAAGTCAAGCCTGCCAAGCTCCGATATCTCATGCGAAAGCGTTATATCAGACACATACTCACATACAGCGTATGCGCCCTCCTCGCAGGACTTGCAGGTATATACCACAGTAAACGAAACCATTCCCATTTCTGCAAGCTTTTTATAGGTATCAAGAAATCTTCCTCTGCTCTTGAAATGCTCATAGCCCGGTTCGCCGCCATTAAAGACCCTCAGCACGACACGCCTTTTCATTATCTTATCAAAGGCCGCATAGGATGTAAATGTCCCATCGGTAAGATATGCCGCACCAACATGATATCTGCTCTCAAAAAGGGTATCGGGCGCAAGCAGACCTTCATCCGGAGCATACGAGCTTTTACGGAATCCGCAGAACGGACAGCATTCTTCCGTTCCCTGCGGTATTCTCTGCATACAGGATATACAATAATTTTCCGGTTCCTTATTCATTTCAGTCAGCTCCTGACCTCATATATTTGCAGACTCAGACATAATGCAGCAGTACAACGGTAGTATTATCCTGACTCTTTGACGAATATCTCAGAGCAGCATCTGTCAGTTCATCTGCAGCCCTCTGCATATCAAAATAATTGTCCGAGATCACTGCAAGTATCATCTGCTCCGAAAGCGATTTATAAAGACCATCGCTGCACAAAAGGATTATATCTCCCTGCATGAGCTGAAGCGAATTCTCACTTTCATCTATAAGAGAAACACTGCCTATACCAAGAAAGCTTATAAGCGCCTCAGCCTTGTGTTCCTCGCTTCGGTACTGCTCAAGGGTTATCTCACCCTTCATATACATATCGTTAAGCATCATACGGTAGTTGTGCTCACGGACAATGCACTGGATCGTATTGTTCCTGATAACATAGATCTTGCTGTCACCAACGGATATCCAGTCCATGCAGCCGTTGTCAATATACACAGCTACCATCGTGGTGCCTGCGCCCAGAGGTCTGCCGTTGTCATCACAAAGCTTTGTCACCATGCTGTCTATCCTGATAGCCTCGTTGCGGAGAAATTTTCTTATATTTGCTATAGAGCCGCTGATGTAATCCTCAACAAGAGTTCTTACAGCCAGACCGCTTGCTCTCTCGCCGCCCTCAAGACCTCCCATACCGTCACATATAACGGCAAGTATGCCCTCAGGCGTTTCTATACAGGCGTATGAATCCTGCTGATATTTTCTTGTTCCTACAATGCTTGATGCATAGTATTTCATTTCGGGCTCAAATTTTCGGGTCGGAATGCTGCGCTCGTTTTCGGGACACATAGTTTATTCCCCCAGTATCAGTCTGTATTTTGTATTGGCAAGTATGATAAGATCCTGCTTGCCGACGAAATACTTTTCTCCCTTTTCCATCTTTACATAATTTATATATGTTCCGTTTGTGGAGCAGTCCTCTATACAGAACTGCTTTTTTTCGCTGTCATATTTAAGCTTGCAGTGCAGCTTGCTCACGTTGTCGCAGTTCGGGAATACAATATCGCATTTTGACGATCTTCCTACCGTCATTTCCTGATCCTCCATTACGAGAACACGATCCTGCACAGCGCCGTCTATGCTGACTGAAACATAAACATGATCTTCATCATAGCCTCTTGTCCTTATGACTGATTCAAGTCTGTCAAGGAACTCGCCTATGGTCTGCGTTCTTTCTGACGGGCGAAGCTTCAGCGCATCATCAACAATATCCGAGATCTCCTGCCCTACAGAAGGTCTTACTGCCGACAAAGGCTGGTATGCAGCCCCTGTCAGTCTGTCTGTAGCTCTTGGTATCACCTTGCCTGTCAGTATAAAATAATATGTGCTTGCAAGGGCATACAGGTCTGTAAAAGGTCCCTGCATATCGGTGCTAGAATACTGTTCTATCGGAGCAAAGCCGTGTTTAAGCGCAATGGTATAGCTGCTGTTGTTCATAAAGTAATTCTTTGCGCTGCCAAAGTCGATAATAACTACTCTGCCCGTTTGCAGTATCATAATATTTTCCGGGCTGATATCCCTGTGGAGATAGCCCTTTTCCTTATGTATAAGGTCAAGCGTGCGGCCTGCCTTGATTATTATCTGACTTGCTATTTTAAGGTCAAGTCCCTTTTCGGGAACAAGCTTTTTCAGCGGTACACCGTCCAGATATTCCATAACGTAATATGCGGTACCGTTTGCCTCGAAGCAGTCTGTCACCTTGACAACACCCGAAATGTTGTTCATTTCGCTGATTATGCCTGCTTCCTCGATAAATCTGCCTATTCCGTGCTGAAATTCCTGTATACGGTTCTGTCTTGTATATCGCAGTGATATCCCATCCTGCCCGCGAACCACAAGTCCCATCGGAAAGTATTCTTTTATGCAGACCTTCTGATCTCTCAGTCTGTCATAGGCAACGTATGTAATGCCAAAACCGCCTGCTCCCAGCGATCTGCCTACTATATATCTGTTTTTAAGACTGCAAAATAGTTTCAGATCCTCAATGCAATTTTCTTCCTTCTTTTCGTACTGACATGAAGAGCACGTCTTTCCGTTGAAGGATTGAGAAAAACAATTAGGACACAACATCTTTCACACACACCTCTGTACTTCACATAAGCTCCTGACAGCCGCCGTCAGAATCTGACGGCTATTGCCGAATAATTATCGGCATCCTCTGCACTTCCGTCCTGTTTTACTATAAGCTCCATAGCAGACAGCCAGCCTGCTGCGGTATCGGTATCCCACAGACACTGCGACATCATATCCTCATGGATATGGTTCCAGAATCCGTCTGTACACATAAGGACAGACATACCTCTGCACATATAGATACCCTCCGAAAGCTCATATCGGTTCTTATCCTCCCACGGCTCACCGATACACCAGAGCAGCTTTGTCCTGTCCGGATGCGATCTGATATCCTCAGGCGAAATATCACCCGCATCTGCCAGAGCCTGCGCCACGCTGTTATCGTGGGAGATCATCTCTATTTTACTGTCACGGAAAATGTATATTCTTGTATCTCCTATAGTACCGTAACGCAGCCTTCCGCCCGTCAGCGTTACCACAGAGAGAGTCGTTTTCATAGTATTTCTTACACGGCGGATCTTTTGTTCATAAAGGACCCGCTTCTGCGCAGATTCAAAGATCATTTCAAGAACGTCATTTCTGTCCGAAAAAGCGCCGAATACATCTCCTGCGCTCTGCACGGCTATTGCAGCGGCGTCCTTGCCTCTGCCCGGACCTCCGAGACCATCCGCTAAAGCAAAGCAGAACCTGTCCTCTCCGAGATCAGTAATGCCGATCTTATCCTCGTTCAATTCTCTTTTCCCAATGGAAGTAAGACTTGCGTAATCAAGCATTATCCATCTCTCCGTTCAAGATTTTTCCCGCCGTTACCAAAGGCACCTTGCCATTTATTACCTGTATATAAATATACATTTTAATTATAGTAAATTATTAGCAAATTGTCAACATTGGAAAAATATATTCCATAAATCAATTTTTCGATCAATTTTTCGCCGGCAAGTTACACGGGTGAAACCCTTTTCCGGCGGAGAGCCTCCGCACCCGTGTTAGTTATGGGAGCATTTTTCACTCCGACAGATAATAGCTTTCCAAAACTAAATCGGGACCGGCAGCTTGCCGGTCAGATCGTATAGAAATTTTGAAGGCATACTGACGTATGTCGAGGAATTTATGTGCAAGATGGCGGAAAAAGTGTACCTCAAGGGCACTTCCTTAGGGCGCAGCAGATGTGGTGCTAAGCCGTCAGGCGGTCTTTGTGCGGTGTTGCCTTATACTAATACCTAACAAAAAGCAGACAATTTTGGCGGTCTGCTTTTTATCAGGAATTAGTATTAATAATAGCTTCCGCAAAAGACCGATGATTTACGTTCTCACGAAGAAATAAAAAGGGGATCAGCCAGAAAGACCGATCCCGAAAAAACGTATTGATTATCTCTTTTTTCTCTTTTTGCTGCCTGCCGGTCTTGAAGCATTATGTGCAGCAGCCTTTACAGGAGCGGCAGCCTCCGGAGCAGCTTCCTCTGTCTCTGAACCGGAAGCAAGGAATTTATAGCAAAGAGCAGCAAGCGCGCCGCCTACGAGCGGAGCAACAATGAATATCCATACATTTGCAAAAGCATCGCCGCCGGCAAAAACAGCAGGACCGAAGCTTCTTGCAGGATTGACTGATGTACCTGTGAAGTGGATGCCGAAGATGTGCACAAGTATAAGCGTCAGACCGATAACGATACCGGCAACTGCGCCGTTCTGCACCTTTGAGGTAACACCAAGAATAGCCAGAACAAACACAAATGTAAGAATTATCTCAATGAGAAGTGAAGCCCAGATATTATTGTCATACACGCCGTTAGTACCAAGACCGCTCTCAGGGAAAAGTCCCTTGAGCACTGCGCCGCCTATTATAGCGCCGACAAACTGTGAAGCAACATAAGCGCAGAACTCACTGCCCTTCATTTTTCCGCTGAGGAAAACGCCGATAGATACAGCAGGATTGATATGGCAGCCCGAAATGTTGCCGATAGAATAAGCCATTGCAACAATGACCAAACCAAAAGCAAAAGCTGTCATAAAGTATGCTCCGTTAGCAACCGCGCCGTTGCAGCCGACCGCAACAGCTGTGCCGCAGCCAAACAGCACAAGCACGAAAGTACCCAGACATTCCGCCAGACATTTCTTGAATAATTGCATATTATTTCCCCCTTGAATTTCCGCTGATGCGGTTGATTTATATGTATATTATAAGGCATTTTATCGCAATAATCAACAACAATTTTGTATACAAATAATAAATTAATTGTAACTTTCTGGTAATTGACAAAACGGTAATATCAAACAGCTCCATGCATCAGCATAAAACAGCAAAAAGCGGAAAAAATAAAAGGTAATGAACGCACAAAACGCTCATCACCTTTAACTATCAGATCTTATCCCAGAAACCTTCGAGGGTAGCAAAATAATCGTAAACGGTTTCTGCACGGCGGATCTCAATAAACGATCCATCCTCACGGAGAAGTATCTCTGCACTGCGCAGACGGCCGTTATAGTTGTAGCCCATTGAAAAACCGTGCGCACCGGTGTCATGGATAACAATAATATCACCGATGTCGATCTTCGGCAGGCTGCGGTCGATCGCAAATTTATCGTTATTCTCGCAAAGAGAACCGGTCACATCATAAACATGGTCACAGGGCTCGTTTTCCTTGCCAAGAACAGTAATATGATGATATGCGCCGTACATTGCAGGACGCATCAGGTTAGCTGCACAAGCGTCCACGCCGATATATTCCTTGTGGATGTGCTTCTCGTGTATAACAGTCGTCACTAAATGTCCGTATGGAGCAAGCATAAAGCGGCCAAGCTCTGTGAAAATACTCACATCGCCCATTCCGGCAGGCACAAGTATCTCTTCAAACGCAGCCTTTACTCCCTGGCCTATGACCATTATATCATTCGGTTCCTTGTCGGGAGTATACGGGATACCGATGCCGCCCGAAAGGTTGATAAAACTGATATGTACGCCCGTCTCGTTCTTCAGCTCAACAGCAAGCTCAAAGAGTATCTTTGCAAGAGTGGGGTAATACTCGTTTGTGACTGTGTTGCTCGCAAGGAAAGAATGGATTCCAAACTCCTTTGCGCCAAGCTCTTTCAGACGGATAAAAGCTTCCTTCATCTGCTCCTTTGTCATGCCGTACTTTGCATCACCGGGGTTATCCATGATAGTGGTAGCTATTGCAAACTTGCCGCCGGGATTATACCTGCAGCAGATGGTCTCAGGAATGCCGCATACACGCTCAAGCATATCAATGTGGGTAATATCATCAAGATTGATAATAGCGCCTACCTCTTTGGCAAACCTGAATTCCTCCTCGGGAGTATCGTTTGAAGAGAACATTATCTCAGGATTTTTAAATCCGCACTTCTGACTCATAAGAAGCTCTGCGTATGATGAACAGTCTGTGCCGCAGCCCTCTTCCCTGAGGATCTGCAAAATAGCCGGAGTAGGTGTTGCCTTTACCGCAAAATACTCCCTGAAGCCCTTGTTCCATGAAAAAGCTTCTTTGAGACGCCTTGCGTTCTCTCTTATACCCTTTTCGTCATAAATGTGGAACGGAGTAGGGAATTTTTCTATGATCTCCTGCGCTTTTTCTTTTGTTATAAACGGTCTTTTTTGCATGATCGGTACCTCCCGAAA
Organism: uncultured Ruminococcus sp.; assembly: GCA_902802105.1. Classification (GTDB taxonomy): domain Bacteria; phylum Bacillota; class Clostridia; order Oscillospirales; family Acutalibacteraceae; genus UBA1213. Next base: position 37,964 of record CADCKR010000015.1, on the reverse strand, counting down.
ATAAAAAAATACAGTCATATTTTACTACAAAGCATATTATTTTGTCAATAATTTATCAAAGATTTTTCTATATTTCTGACTCAGAATTTTTATCAGGAGTGATCCCCTTGAAAAAGCTGATATCATCATTAACCGCCGGCACTGAATACTCTCCAACATTGATGGCGATATACATTCTTAATATCACCGACTATCTTTTTACCTTGATACTCATTACAAGCGGCATTTTATCCGGTCAGGAGCCATATCCGATAAGCTCCGCCGGTATCCTGACCGACCTTTTGTTAAAATGTATTCTTCCTCTGCTGCTATTGATCGCACTTCGTTTAAAATTAGGCACATCAAAGCCGCGTCACCCAAAGCTTCTTTCGTTCTTTTTGGCTGTAATGATGTCCTATTTTTTCGTACTGAATTTCTTCCACATATTCAGGCTGTGCTGCTGCATATTTTTATTCTGACGTAAAAAGCGGCCTTTCCGCAGTGGAAAGACCGCCTTTTGTTAATTCAGTTTAAAACGACATAGCTATATGCAAATCAATCGCCGAAACGCGGATGCAAGAGAGAACCTGTCGAACCGGAGTTAACAGAAACTATACCTGTCTTGCCAAGGTATTCAACATTTTCCATGCTCTTCCAATAGGTCTCATCATAGATATTTGCAATATAACCGTTAGTAGAATCCTTTGAGGGCTTGAGCTTATAGGTGCCTTCACGAATCGCAAAGTTGTGAAGCTCACCCATACTATCAACATATCTTACATAAACATCAGTACGGAAATTGACCGTAAGAGTTGAAGCGCCAAACTTGCCGAGATAGAAATGAGCATTCCTGGTTTTCGTTCCATCGATCGTACCGGTGGTTGCGAAGTAGATCTCATCAGCATACAGCTTAACATCCGCAGATGTATAGAGCGGATACTCAGAAGACCATCTGAAAGAAATACCCTTGTTTGCGCTGAACTCATATCTGGTGTATGTTGCCGAGTAGTTGACCATTGAAGCATCTTTATCTTTTGGCTCTGTATTGTTTACATATTCAAAGTTTGCATATTCCGGAACATTAACGACTTTACCGGCAGTAATAAACTTATTGTTCTGAACCCATATACTGCTCATATCCTCAACCCCGGAGATCTTTCTGCCGCTCAGGTCTTTTCCTTCGTTCTGATATATACCTATATTCTTTTTATCGGTAAAATAAGTCTGAGCATTTGAAGTATACAGATCAAGAATACCCGTGCTCGAAATCGGCGAACCCGTCTTACCAACATCTGAATTTGTGAATACATAAGAACCTGCCTTGATGGTGTAGCTGACGCCTCCGCCAGATACTTCAGCATCCTTGCTAAACAAAAGGATCATCGGGCTATAAGGTCCAACACGTGCTTCCTTATCACTCTTATCAGAACCTGCCATCATAAACTCGGCTCTTTCATTATTTCCTGCGGAGAATACCGTTGCTGTTATCTCGCGGTAATCATAAAGTGAATTCCGTGTCCACTTAGGATTCTTTTTGTTATAAATATATACCCAGTCTTCATTCAGCTTCATGATCTGCTGAACACCCTTGCAATTAATTTCTGTACCCTTACCATCATTAAGGATCTCTATAAATTGAACATTTTTGATCGAATCATTATCGCCGATATCAGACTTTTCAAGGAATATGATCGGGTAGCCTTCAGGATTATACTCTGTAACAAGCTTTGTTGCGGATTTAGTTCCTGTCAGGGTATCATACTCATACTTGATCTTAAATAACGAATTTTCTTTTACCCTGCGCTGTGAGTCGTAAAGACAGATTGCTATAGATTCGTCACTCTTGAGAGTAAGACCTGCTACTGCTACTCTCAGACCGTCGATAGCATTAGAAACTGAACCGCCGTCAACGAACACCGTTTCGGCAACACCCAATTTTTTCTTGAGAACATCAATAGATGATGCTGTATACTGTCTGGTATTTGATGCCCTATGGAGATACTGAGGATATGTACCGCCGCCATCTCCGTGTTTTACACTTGAACCGCTCGGCATATCACCATTTTTTAGCGGTTCTGCAACATACTGTCTTGAGTTGTTGATAAGGGTATAAAGCGTAAGATATGTATCGAGTGTTCCTTCAATACTGTCGGATTTACTTTTGCAGGCGCTCGGGTTATCGCGCAGATCATTAAGCATACCATCATCTATAGGATATCCGGTACCTTTTTTCTTGACATAATTTCTCAGCTCTGTAAGAAGCGGAGAAGAATAATATCTTTCAGCACCATCAGCAAGCTCACCCATATCGTTATATTTTGATACAATGTTAGAACCGTAGTATGCCGCTCTCAGCCTTTCAAGATTATTGACAAGTCTTCTATATTCGGATACCTTAGTCATCCATTCGCCGCCGTTTACGTAAGCGTTATCTTCAGGAACAAACAATACTTTATCGCCGCCCTGCATTTCCTCAACATGAACACGAGTTCTTGTTGCCTCTGCTCCATCCTTTGTGTAATGCTCAGTTGCAGTAAAGGTAATGAACGGAGCACCCTTCGGAATACCGTTATAAACAAGTACGTCTGTATCCTCATATCTTCCGCTATTGTATGAGTCCATAGACACATTATTTATAAAGTTGCCGCTGCTGTCCTTTACAATACCAAACGGGCCGGAAACAGTAATTCTGACATCATCCCATTTGTCAGGCTTTTTATAGAACACGCTGATATAATCATCTGTCAGATTATCCTCTGCTTCAGGATCGTATGAATATAACATGAAATCAACAAGCTTGCCGCTTTCTGTTTTATCAGACAGAAGCTCCAGCCAGACATTACCGCGGGAATTGCTTATAAGTTTAGTCATTTTGTCTGCTTGATTCTTTACAAGTCCTTTGACACTGAAGTAATACCCTGTCTTATTAGATATCGGTATCTTATACTCAAACCAGTCATAATACGGTGACAGCTGTGCCATACCGATTCTATTATCCGAATCATTATCTCGTCCTTTACCACCATACGGACGTGCCTCGGTTATAAATGCTTCTCCATACAAAATCTTACTGGTCTGGCTGCTTCCTCCGTTGTTAAAGATGATTTTTTTGGTACCGTCGGGAACAGAAACCGAATATACATCCTGGTCCATATCATTTTTGTGATCCCAATCCATCGAATAACCAGGCCATGCGTTGCCAACAGCACCTGAATCATTAAAGAAATACGCATGAAGATTACTCCAACCCTTGTTGTTTGTCAGATAAACCTTTCCGGTAGACCCATTTTTAACATTCCACGTGCCACAGCTACTATCATCTTTGATATAGTATCCAGTAATAGCACTGTTTGTTTTTCCACTATACACATCATTATAAGATTTATTGGTAATACGTATCTTATTGCCGCCGGTATATACCATAGAGAGCTCTTCGGCACTTTGAAGAGCATTCATTTTTTCGGTATCGTCAAGCTCAAAGGATTGTCCTGCCAGAGTGCTGCCTGCCAGATTCTGTTCTTGTGCTGTATTGACCTGGCCTTCAGTGTACTCTGTATTGCTTTGAACAATTTTCCATCTTCCTGTGCCATCAGTACCGCCAATGAAGTAATAATATTTCTTATTGTTATCTTTGTTATCTGCCTGTATCTGAGTTGACCGCTGCTCTGAGCCATTGCCGACAACATAGAACTGTTTTGAAGAATCTGAGCGGCCCACCTTGTAAACTTCATATTCAGTACCGTCCATAACGATAGAACCGCATAATTTTGCTTTGACACCAGGATCAGGTGTGCCCACGACAGTTCCTTCACCATTAACAAATGTTACATGAAGATCCTTCCAGTTAAGGTTGTTTACAATATAGAGAACCTGACTGTAATCCTCTTCTGTTTGCTCACTATTTTCCTTTACATAGTTTTTGGTTCCCGGAATATTGTTAGCGTCTTCCATAACAAAGTTGCTTGAACTGTCAGACATTGCATACGCATAACCCAGTGTAAGAGTGGTTTCCGAAGAGACTTCCGATCCAGCAGTTACAGTAAACTTTGTTGCTCCCTTAGGCGGCTGTATCCTGTACACAGTACAATTATCAACAGTTGTATAGGCGTCATCACTGGTAAGCTTATAGCCCTTACCGTCTATCATATGGTAATCGCTGCCGGAAACACCTGAGAACTTTACATATAAAGGTGTAGCCCGTTTGTTATTCTTTATGTAGATATAATCGTTTTCAAACGCACTTGCCTTCCAGGTATTTAACTTAAACACCTTTTTACCGTATGAGCTCTCCCCATATTCCTTCTCATAATCTTCCACAAACTTATCCTTGGAGTAGCCTGTACCTAATGTAAACTGTGTTTTTACAGACTGCTGGGAAGTATTGTTGTTGAAGTATACATAGACAGCATTCTCCGGAGGCTTGACCATGTATATGTTGTTTCCATCTTTGTCTTTGATATAGAGCGACATCTTCTTGCCCGGCCAGCTGCCGCTTACTTCATTATTATAAGCATCCTTAAAATATGCATAAGAGTTGTCGCCCCAATAAATGCTGTCCCATTTAGAGTCTGTCAGATAGATAACATCATTATTGCGATCCAGCATCTGCATTAATTCTGCATCGTCATTTGCGATCAGATATCCGATATCGCTATCCGAAAGCTCAGTATCCGATGCTGCTCCCTGCGGGGTCGCGGGGTCACCGCCGTCCGGCTGTTCAGAGTCATACTTGGGATAGATATCCTTTGATGCGATTATCTGGACAGTTCCCTGTGCTTTAGCAGGAAGGACCACATACTCGCCAAAGCTCAACTTGCCGACAGTATATGCAGTCGTTATATCCTTTGTCGGATCTGAAGGATCCGGTGTTTTAACGGTAAGCTGTAATTTATCATTATTTGTACTGCCGTTGGGAATAACATAACGTATAACATTGATCTGTCTCAATGTGCCAAACTCATCTGTTCTGTCCTCTCGCTCTACAGGAAGCTCCTTTGAGCCGAGCTTTGCCGAGAGCTCTCCGTCAAACAAAGCGTTTACGGTAACAAGGTGTCCTATGGTAGCTTCTCTTACCGTCTTGCCGTCTCTTTCTACTTCTTTATCCACTTCACCGTTCTGGTCAACTATAAATACAATGTTGCCGCTCTGGAAGCTGTCAAGAGAAACATAGTCATTAGTTTGTCCGTTACGTATTCTCTTTTCTCCAGTCACGGTAGTTACCCGAATATTGACGCGCTTTATTGTGCTGTCAACATCATAATGGTAGAGACAATTTCCCCATGCCGATGTTGAATTCTTAAGCGGAACGGGTTTGGGCTGGTTAGTATCCATATAAAGTTGAAGCTCTATATCAGAGACCTTGCTGCCCTCATCCTCATGATATACCCATATACGTCTCTTGCTTGGGTCTTGGGCTGCAAGTTCAGCTATCGTTTCTGACGGCTTCATTACTGTATACTTGCTGATAGCATCCTCAAGTGCTGCTGTATGAGCATCTATAGCCGACTGGTCAGTATCATTGGTCAGACCTGCAACGCCCTCGTCATAAGCCTTCTTAAGTGCGTCAAATGTTTCATCCGTACAGTCTTTCTTCTCAATGAAATTATTTGTAAACTCTCCGGAATCATTTCTTGCATAGAGCATAACCTTCGCTTTAGCGATCGCGTTGCTGAGCTCTGCTGTTTTAAGCGGAGACTTTTTCGCATTATCCAGTGATTCTTTTGCTGCTATCAGGTTATCCCATGCAGTAAAGTATTCTGCTGACTGGATATCAGTAGTATCAGCTTTATTTACAGCATTTTCAGCGATCGACAGTGCCTCGTTGAATTTGCTGACTACATTATTTCCTGCCTCGATCTCGTAATCCTTCTCATCAGGATTAACGCTTCTGCACAAATCTACAAATGTTTTGAATTCAGTCTTATTAAGATAACCTTGTTTGAGCGTTGCAAAATCCGACTGCAAAGCTGAAATAATACTTTTTATCTCACTGAGAGAATGATTGCTCGGATTCTCAGCAATATCCTTTGCAAGGTTATAATTAGACGGTATGCCATTCTCATCCGGTGCGACAAATGCATCTCTATAATCTTTTGCATAATCCAAAGCGTTTGTAGTAACAGCTGCATCAGCTTCGTTATACAGTGCGGTGAGCTTATTGACCCAAACAAGGTCAGACTGTGTAAACGCTCTTGCCTTCAGACTATTTCTGATGAAGTTTTCGATCGCGTCTGCCTTAGCGTTATATTCTTCATCAGCTTTCTTGATCTTTTCCTCATCAGTAGTTGCTTCCTGCTTCTCAATGAAATCCTCTTGTTCAACCAGCGCTGAAGCCGCTGAAAGTATTGTTTCAAGCTGAGCGTAAGATGTTTCTTCATAGTCATCTTTATTAAGCTTGTTTGCTTCAATAATAGTATTGAAAAGTCTTACGCGGCCTGTAGATGATGTGATAGGATTCTTGCCGTAAACAAGCTTAGGAGCTGCTCCTTCTGTTTTGCTGTCAGCTACCCTTGCATGTACAGTAACGTATGAATCAGGATCCACACCTGAATGACTGTCAGCAGTCCTCTCGTCATCATATACTGCTATACCGTAACTATCTCCCTGCTGTATATACGTAAGCCAGAATTCCTTGTTCTCTGTGTTTGCGGGAATATTTGACACCTTTATACTGTTAACATTGCTAAAGGAGATAGTGAGATCCATAATATCATTTGCTTCAACATTAGCGACCCACCATCCGCAGCCTTCATATTCCATAGCAATATCGGATGCCTTTTTTGTGCCGGAGCCAAGGTAACTGCTGCTTGTTGTATCTATAGCAACGCCTCCTACACTATTAATAACAGGCGCGCCTGTTGTTGCAAGATACGGATTGCTGACCTTAGCTGCGTCCATATCACCATTTCTGAAGTGGATCGTAGTCTTTGGGGTCCTCACATATACAAGTACTGCGTCATCAAGTCCTTCAGTACCGTTCCATCCTGCACCTGTGTTATATTTGGTATAGTAATCACCGCCATCTATAGTATGCTTATCCTTAAATTCAAAGTATATGTTTTTATCGCTCGGATCAAGGTACCAGAGATGGAATATCTCATTAGTCTGTGAGTCATAGAAATTTGTTGCTTCATTACCATCCGGAGCCAACAAAGAAAACTGCTTTGCAAAAATAATATTGAACCAAGGCACACGACCTTCCTTGATATAATACTCGCCGGAAGACCAATCGTTTGAATCACAGGACATAACACCGTTAGGGCCTTTCGACAAATTTTTGGAATCATCGTCTTCTGTTAACCATTCCGCATTTGGATATATGCTTTTCTTCGTGGACTGGTTCATAGCGGTTTGAAATTCGTCCCACGTCGACTTGCCTGAGATAGAAACCTTATTCTTTACTGCCTCATCATATATATAGCTGTTGCCGCCGCTTTCTTCATAAGCATCATACGCGCTGCCGTATGCATTGCCAACATCTTCGTATGTCCAGATATAGTAAACTATTTCATCAAGACGGCTTGACGGCTTTTTAACATGGAGCGTAATACTCTCCTGCGAAAGCGGAGCCGAATCAATACGTTTAGCCTGCATTACCGTATAACGGTTAAAGTCGGGTGAGCCTATGGTATAGGTAACGCTCAGACGCGCAAGCTTTGCCCTGTTGCCAAAGGCATCCGAATACCTCGAAAAAGCAGACAGCGTAAGTGAAGGAGTGTCATCAGCATCATCTTCTGCACCCTCTGTTCCCTTAGGCTTGTTGTATTTTGCTTCAACGTAAGTAACGCAATCTTCTATTTTAGGTTCAGTGGACTGAATATCTGCGCCATCGTCTGTTGTTCCGCCCTTTTTATCTCTCATTACCATATACTGAGGCTTGTCAAGCTCAACAGAATAATCAGCCACATTGTTTGAATAATACGCCCTTGCATACTCAATAGCAGAACGTACATTCAGATAAGCCTGTCTGCCGCTGACATCAACGCTTGTGGTAGACATACTCTGCATTGATATGAAAATAAGCGCTGTAGCAATGATGACCAGAAAAACGCTGATCGCCATTGCCATTGGCAGCGAAAAACCTTTTTTACTGTTTTTCAGCCTTTGTTTTTGAAACATAGTAAAACTCCTTTCTTAATTTATTAAACGATCACTCAGCGATCACAATAGCATTGGTACATTTCGGATATATGAGGATAACGTTCCCCTCATCGATCAAAGAAGTATCTGTTGCATTGATAGTAAAGCCTTTGGATTCTTCGTTGGATTCTTCATTGACATCAGTATAGTTTGAAGCGTTATTCATAACTGCCGTACCATGAAGGGAATAACCGTCATTCATATCTATCTGATATTCAACAAAGACAAAGCTTTTTTCGGATGTACTGCCGTCATTTGTGGGCTTCTGCTTTTTAGGGCGCACATATACCTGCTTTACTCCCTCATATTTCATCTCTACTAAACTCTGTTTGCCCTCAGACATATTGCTCCTCAGTGTCACAAGGTTATCTGATTTATCAAAATAGATATAAAAAGCGGTCTTGTTTTCATCGGCCACTCCGTTCTGCGGATCAATATTTTCCTTAACATCCACCAAACCGTATATTCTTGTTCCTTCTGTAATAAAAGATTCGATCGCAAGAGAAGTATCCTGTTCCATAGAAGTCTTGGACGCTACCGAATAATTCTGTATAGCCGAGCTTACCATACCAACGCCAAGAGTTGAGACCATACCAAGAATGGCAACGGTAACAACAAGCTCAACAAGGCTCATACCTTTTTTTGATCTTATTTTTTTCATAGTTACCCTCCCTCCTTAAGTTTCACTCTTGTCTTGATCTTCATAAGGAACGAACGCTCTGTTTATAACAGTTCCTCTTGAAGTTGTCACAGAAGTCAGTACTTCAACGCCCTTTATATCATATCTTTTGGCGCCTTTAAAAATTGTTCTGACAGCATCAAAATCGAGGGTATACATATTATCGACAACTGTGTTATTTATTACGACTTTCCCGCTGCCCCAGAACTGGTCTTGGGTCACATACATAACATCCGGCATTACAGCCTTAGCCGCAGAATGAACTGCATTAGTCGGATCCGAATTAGGATCTTTTGAATGGCCGTTAGAATCAAGCAGGAAGTAACTTACTGCATATTCCCGCCGCTGTTCAGAATCCTTTACATCAACAGGACAATCTGCTCCTTTGAACTTCTGTTTTGCAATAGCCTCCAGGATAACCTCATTCAAAGAGCCGCCCTGAACCGCATACCTGTTTACATCGGCATTGTAGAGCGTATCCGCATAACCGTTTGTCATTGCGCTCAGTGTTCCTGCAAACACAATAACAATGATGGAAATACCAACAATCAGCTCAATGAGAGACATACCTTTCCGAGACCTTAGCTTTGTTTGAATTTGCCGTGTTCGTTTTTTCATTTGATGCTCCTCCTTACTGAACGCTCTTAACCGCAGCAAAGCATTCTACGCCTTATATTTACTCATTAATATTATACTATAAAAAAATAGCTATTCAAGTTATTTTGAATATATTTTTTCTACAAATTTAAGTAAGCAATTTTGGATAACATTACCTTATATATATCATTTTGTAATATTTTGTATAGTTAAAGCATCTTTTTCTGTGACAAATGCAACACTGTATAACGTACATATTTAAGCAGCACCGCAGATGCGCAGTAAATTTTTTCGTCATACTAATTTCTGATAAAAAGCAGACTTATACTAATTCATGATAAAAATCAGACCGCAAAAATTGTCTGCTTTTTGTTAATCTATATATAATAATGTAAGCAAAACCGGCGCCAGTTTCTTGCGAAGCTGAGCGCCGGTCATAAATACTGTTTTTTTCCTGCTGTAAGCTATTGATCTTACTTGCTTGTGCTCGAGGAACCGCCGACAAGGCTGTACATACCGAACATAGGCAGGATCATGGAGATTACGAGCGTAGCAACAACTACACCGATAACGACCGTCATAATAGGCGTCATCATGTCGGTGAGCTTCTGAGTAGACTCGTCTGTCTGAGCCTCAAAGAGGTCAGCCATCTTTCTGAGTGAGTCACCAAGCATACCGGATTCCTCACCGACTCGGATCATTGATACGAGGATCGCATCAAATACCGGGTGCTTACCCATTGCTTCATGGATCGTAACACCGATCTGTACGTCATCAAGAACTGCCTGAACATTTTCACGAACATAAAGGTTCGGAACAACATCTCTTGCAAGAGCCATTGCCTTGTGGATCGGGATACCTGCATCAGTAAGCGTAGACATCAGTCGGCAGAAACGTGCAAGTGAGCTCTGTCTGATGATAGGACCTACGAGCGGTATCTTCAGCTGAAGCTTCGCCCAGCCCATTGCAAAGTCTGCGTTTGACTTTTTCAGGGTTCTGAAGCCGAATACAAGACCGACAATAACGATAATGATCAGCCACCACCAATGTATAAGCAAATCGGAGAAGCCCATCATAAACTTCGTAAGTCCCGGCAAATCTCCGCCGAAGCTTTCATAAACTCCTGCGAATGTCGGAAGAACGAATACTGTAAGTATGATAACAACGATAAGAACGAGTGCCATCAAGAATGCAGGGTACATAAGAGCACCTCTGATCTTACCTGAAAGAGCCATATCCTTTTTACAGATAAGTGCGCACTGCTCGAATGATTCATCAAGACGTCCGTTTGCTTCACCGGCTTCAATAATGCTGATATATATCGGCGGGAAGCCTGCAAAGTTTCTCATTGCCTGAGAGAGCGTAAAACCACTGTAGAGGTTTTCGTTGATCTCTCTGAGTATCTTTCTCATGCTGATATCCTTCTCGGAGTCGATCATGATCTGCATGGAAAGCGAAAGGTTGATACCGGCCTTCATCATCATGCCCATCTGGTTCATAACCATGAGGAGCTTTTTAGGCTTGATCTTTTTGGTATGGATATCACCGCCAAGATCCATCTGCCAGATACTTGTAGGCTCGTCACTGCTTGAACCGACCTGTGTAAGATCCTGTACAACAAGTCCTCTCTCTCGCAGAATGACGGCAGCATCGCTCTGTGCTTTTTTCTGGCTTCTGGCGTTCATCGCCACATATTTATACTTCAATAGTGTTCACTCCCTTACCTTCTGGCATCGGTATCGCCTATATCAAAGTTCCATGCTCTTGCGATCTGCTCTGTGATAAGCCCCTGTGCAAGAAGGTTGTCGATACTCTTGCTCATCGTGATCATACCATACTGCTGACCGAGCTGGATAGACTGCTGAATGTTTGCTACCTTATTCTCACGGATAAGGTTACTGATAGCGGTCGTTACGAACATGATCTCAAATGCTGCAACTCGTCCGCCTGTTGCACGGGGAAGAAGTCTCTGAGAAATAACAGCCTTGAGCGATGTTGAAAGCTGAACTCTGATCTGCTGCTGCTGATCCGGCGGGAAGATATCAACAAGACGGTCGATAGTCTTAGCTGCACCCTCTGTATGTACCGTTGAGAAAACCAAGTGACCGGTCTCTGTAGCTGTCAGAGCGATCTGGATAGACTCACGGTCACGCATCTCACCGACGAGAATGATATCCGGGTCCTCACGCATTGCAGCACGAAGAGCCATCGGGTAAGAACGGCTGTCAAGACCGATCTCTCTCTGGTTGACTATGCAGCGCTTCGGTGTGTGAAGGAACTCAACAGGGTCTTCGATCGTAATGATGTGGCGGCTCTTGTACTTGTTGATCTCATTGATAAGAGCAGCCAGCGTGGTCGATTTACCGGAACCGGTAGGTCCGCACACAAGCACAAGGCCGGAGTTCAGGTCAAGTGTCTTTCTGATAGAATTAGGAAGGCTGAGGGTCGATAGCTCAGGAACAACGCTGTTGATTACACGGAGTACAAGAGCTGTACCGTTACGCTGTCTGAAAGCATTAGCTCTGAAACGTCCGCACTCACCGATCTCAACGGCGGCGTCAGCTTCACCTGTCTGGAGGAAGGTCTCAAATCTTGATTTGTTGAGCACTGCCTTGATGATAGCGGTTACCTCCGCCTCATTCAGAGCAGGATCGTTTGTAAAGAATACGTTACCGTGAAGACGATACGCCGGATGGTTTCCTGAAGCGATGTGCACGTCGGATGCACCCTTTGTTACGGCTTCTTTAACAAGGCTGTAAAAATCCACTTAAATCTACCCCATTCATTTATAAATTTGTGTTGCTGAAAATTACTCGTTATTGATAGTCATATCAATGAATTCCTCATAAGATGTAAGTCCCTGAAGAACGTCACGCCTGATATTTTCCTTCATCGGGATCATTCCCTCTTTTACTGCAAGCACACGGATATCGTCTGTACTCTTGTTCTCGGTGATCGCTCTTTTCAGGGCAGTCGTCAGAAGCATTATCTCGTGAACAGCAATACGTCCCTTATAGCCCTTCTTGTTGCAGCGATCACAGCCGCATTTGCGATAAAGGGTGATCTTCTGATCCTGCGGGATATTCAGTGCTATTCTCTCGTTCATATCCGGCTCATAGGCCTCCTTGCACTCAACGCAGAGTCTTCGTGCAAGCTTCTGAGCTATGATGCCGAGCAGAGCCGAGGATACCATGTATGGTTCGATACCCATATCTACCAGACGAGCGACCGAGCTGGGCGCATCGTAGGTATGCAGTGTAGAGAGAACAAGGTGACCGGTGATAGCAGCCTGAACTGCGATACCCGCCGTCTCGCCGTCACGGATCTCACCGACCATTATGATGTCGGGGTCCTGACGAAGGATGCTTCGGAGGGCAGCCGCAAATGTCATGCCTGCTTTTTCGTTTGTCTGAACCTGGGTAATACCTGTCTGGAGCATTTCGACAGGGTCCTCAACGGTGATGATATTGATATCCTCAGACTTTACCTCATTGAGAGCCGTATAAAGCGTTGTCGATTTACCGGAACCGGTAGCACCCGTAACCAGGATGATACCACGGTTACTCTTTATCAGGTGGTTGAATTTTTCGAGGTTCTCAGGGAGGAAGCCGATGCTTTCTTTTTTCAGCTCCATGCCCAGAGAGGTCGTAATACGCATAACTATCTTCTCACCATATACACTGGGGAGAACTGAGATACGGAAGTCTATGTCTTTTCCGCCGACACGGTAGTTGATACGACCGTCCTGCGGGATACGTTTTTCTGCGATGTTCATATTACCGATGAACTTGATACGTGATGTTACCGAAGGGATAAGCTCGGGGCTTACCTCAAGATATATCTGGAGCTTACCGTCGACACGGAAGCGGATGCGCAGGCATTTCTCCATCGGCTCGATATGAATATCGGAGCACTTGACTGAGATAGCTTCTTCGATCATCGTATTAACAAAACGTATGATCGGCTGGTCGTTGGCGTTTGCATCCTGCTTTGCAGCCTCCTCGGCCTCTAACTGAGCCTTGGATTTTGAGCCGCCCTTTGATTCAAGGAATTCCTTTGCATCGTCGATAGCCTTCTGAGCAGCATACAATTCACGGAGCTTTGCTGCTATCTTGGACGGTTCGGCAATGACAGGGGTTATCTTCATCTTGGTGATGATGCCGAGCTCTCTGATACCATTATAGTTAAGCGGGTCACCTATTGCCACAGTAAGCAGACGTCCGTCCTGCTCGATAGGCACGACCTGATTTTTCTGAGCAACTTCCTCCGGAATAATATTGCCGAGCTCTTCGGAGATATTTATGGTGTCAAGGTCAACGTATGGCATAAAGAGCTGTTTTTCAAGTGCCTTGCACACCTGCTGCTCGGTAACGATTTTTTCCTCAATAAGAATATCAGCGATACGCTTTTTCTTATCGGAATTTCTTTGCTTTTCAAGCACAGCGTCAAGCTGTTCTTCGGTAATATCTCCCGAATTGATCAAAATTTGTCCGATTTTCAAGCTGCCGGCTTTCATGTTTTCAGCTCCTTATATTATTCAGAATAATTTAAGATATAGTCCGACCATACTGTATATGAAGTCGTTAAAAACAAGATAGCATATAAGCGACAATGCGATATACGGTCCAAACGCCAGATATGAGCCTGCTCCTTCGTTCCCGGCTCCGGCATCGCCGTCACCGTTTTCTTCTCCGGCCTGCTCTCCGGCCTGTTCATCGGCCTGCGCTCCGTCGGAGCCTCCGGCCGCATCCGGATCCTGATGTTCGTCCGTTTTCTCAGTATCTGCCTGAAGCTTGTCGGACCCGGCAGGAGCTTCGCCCTCTGCCTCCGATCCCTGCTGAGGAGATTCGGCTGCTTTTCTGCTGATGATGCGAATAACTATAAGTATCACGCAGAAGCACACCATCGCTGTGAGCATAGAAATAATAAATGCGATTATCGTACCCGGAAAGCCGGTGATAAGCCCCACTGCCGCAAACAGCTTGACATCACCAAAGCCCATTCCGTCCTTCTTATAGACTATCATGCCGATAAGGTCAATGATTATCATCACGCCTGCACCCAAGGCCGCGCCTGCCAGAGGCGACCACCATGTACTGTGCAAAAGCCCGAAGCCCCTGACGATATCATAAATGCTTATGATAAGACCGAGGACTCCAAGAAGGACCGTGAACTGATCGGGTATTATCGTATATTTAATATCGCAAATCGCTATCATAAGGGAAACGACAATAATAAGTGAAAACACTATGAAATATATATCGAACCCCTTGTTATACTGTAGCCTGCAAAGGATAAGGCAGACCGCAGTCACAACCGACATAAAAATGCCGGAGCCCGCATACTTAACACGAACACCCGACAGAAGCTCTGCCGAAGGAGTTTCGTTGTAATCACACAGCCAGGCTGCGGGTATCCTGTTTATGACACGATAATACAGCCATGTTAGCAGTACGCCCATCAGAGCGCAGGCGGCAGTCCATATCATACCGCCTGCTGTATTAAGATAATTCAAAGGCTGCATATAATCAGTCCCTAAATCAGATTATTTTGAGCTTGCAGAAGAAGATGACGGCAAGTCAACGATCTCTACCTTCTCAAAGTAGTAGAGGCTCATTGCAACTGAAAAGTCATACTTTGCATTCTTGGAATTCGTTGTTGCAGATACATTTTCTTCGCTTTCGCTTTTAACAACGTGAGGTACATAGCTTATAGCATTGATGTAGTATGCACCGTCAGCCTGAAGCTCAAGATAGTCAAGTGTCTTCTTGAGTTCATCGCTTGTGCCGCTGAATGTAAAGCTTATAGCCGTTGACATCAGCTGGCCGCCTTCAACAGTAGTTCTGCCCTGTGAATCGGCTGTACCGGATGAAATAGCGAGCGAGCCGATCTCATACTTAAGCTTTTTAAGGACTGTTCTGATCTCATTAGGCGTCTTTTTAGCATTAGCGAAAAGAATGGGGTTCTTTGTCTGATATTCCTCTATCATGCTTGCAATCTTAGCTTCGACAGAGTTAGCATTGCTGAGATATGAGTTATAGTAGTTTATCTTGCTGGTAGCAGATTCGTGCTTCTCGTTATATCCGTCAAGCCTCTGCAGGAAGGGCACCTGAACAGCGAAAAGAAACACTATAGCCATTACGATGATAATACCGATGGCGATAATAAAGCCCGATATTTTTAATTGCTTCTTGTTATTCATTATTGTTTACCTCCGTCTGGAATTGATCTCGTGGATCCCTACTTCTGTCCGATGTACTCATAGTATCAGCTCAGGCACCGGATGATTCACCGGAAGACGAAGATGATTCCTTTGAGCTTTCCGAGGTCTTGCTGTTGTTCGATTCCTCATTTTCTGAGGTCTGTCTTGATTCAGGAATTGTTTTACCCTCCATCTTTGCTTCGAGAGCATCTGCTTCCTTCTGCGTAAGCTTAGCAGCGGTCAGACCTGTATTGGTCGTATACAAACTCATAGAAACACTGTAATTGGTTTTAGCTGCTCCGCCGTCATAGCTTTCGTTTCTGGCAACAGTAAGAGCTTCATTAACAGCAAAGAATCCTGCCTTTTCGATCTTATCTCTGAGAGTAGCGAAAGCATCATAGTTCTTGACTGTGTAATTCGTAGAGAGTACAACATAATCTTCAAATTCATCAGGCTCTGCCTTTTGAACCTTTGAAATGTTTATATTGCTGGTGTTAACAGTCTTTTCGACAAGCTCTTTATTGACATGATCAATAATGGTAGACATCTTGTATTTTGTTGTGGGAAGAGTTTTGAGGTTTGTCTCCATATTCTTTGTAAGCTCGGTATACTTCTTCTCACGCTTGATAAGATCCTCTGCATACTTGAAGCGCTCATCCTTCAGAGTATTCTCATCGTTGTTCTGCTGGATCTGGAGAGCGATCCACCAACCGGAGATAGCTATCATCCATACAGCTGCAAGGAAGCCGAGACCGCCTGCTACGATATTTCCAAGCTTGTTTCCGCTTTCCTTTGCCATAGCGGAAAGGATGTTTGTTTCGCCCTGGAGCAGGTTAGCTTCTACCATAGGCATTGTAATTATGCCGTTAAGAGTAATGAAGGATGACGGATCATAGCCCTTCTGCTGAGCGGACTGTGCAGCCATAGGAGGACGTGAGTCGCCTGAAAAGAGGTTTGAGACCTTCTCCATCGGAGCTGTAAGACCCTTCTGCTTGCAGAACGGAACGATATTCGGCAGCTTAGCCAGAGCATCACAGAGAACGATAAGGTCAACGTCCATACGCAGGGTAGAGATTACCATTCGCAGGTTACGGACGACCTCACCGGCAGAGTTTTCGAGCATTGCGATAGTCTGCTTTCTGGTGGATGCGTTATTTACTTTATTGCATATGCCAAGACCCTCACGCTGGATAAGGTCGATAGCACCGAGCTTGCTGATACCGAATTCAAGCATGAGCATCTCTGCGATATCCTCAAGCACGCTTGAGAAGGACTGCTGGAACACAGGCGCGCCGTTTTTGAGCACTACCAGACGTGTAGCCGCAAAGTCCATACTTATGATAGCGATCGCTCTTGTAGCCGAGTTCATATCGCTTTTTGCGGTGTAAAGCAAGCCGGCGATAGGCGGTGTGACCTTTACGATCTTGAGGCCTGCTGCCGAGAAGTTTGCGCGGATATCTGTAAGTATACCGGTGTTCATAGCAAAAAGCGAAGCCGAAACGTCCTCTGTCTTGTTTGCCTTGCCGTACTGCTGACCATACTCAAAATTAAGGATAGTATACTTTTCTACTTCCTGATGAAGCACAGCCTCAGCCTCAACGTGGGCATAGGTGACCAGAAGTTTATCCTTCGACTCATAGTGATGCTTATATTCCTTTGTGATGAGGACCTCTTCATCCTCGATGCAGAGGAAAATATCGCCAAGCTGCATACCAACGCTCTCGGCGCAGCGCTTAACGAAAGCTGCAAGTTCCTCTGATTTCTCATAAGGATGATCCTTAAGAGAATCGTTCAGCTCAAATATATGAGGAACGCTGAAATTGGAAGGCGTATTGCCGCCCCTTCTTTTGCCGCCGATACCGCCCTCAGGCTTATCATACTCAGCGGGAGTAAGGATAAGTAAGCCTCGGGTCAGCTGCATTATAGTTGCTACCGTTTTCATAAATACACCACACTCTTAAAAAATTTTAATGAAAGATGAATGTTTGTCAATATCAGAACCGTTTTCTGTTATGTATTTCACAAACAATATGAACGGTTATAATATCCTTTTTGTTATTTTATCACAAAAATATCTACATTTCAATAAGTATTTTATAAATCCAAGTAATTTGTGCATATAGTAGGTTTTTTCGGTGTTTATTTATGCAATAATACTCTTTATTTGTTTTTATCCGACAAACACGAACGGGCCGTTTCTGTTTGTTTTAGTCAAAAAAACAAAGCCCGGAAATCAATTCCGGGCTTCGATTTTTAATTAATTACCCTATGTAGATTCAGATGATTCTGATCAATCAGGTACCTGCAGGAGCAGCAGGAGCAGCTACCTTATCGCCATAACCAAGAGCTGAAAGGTTTGTGCCCTCTTTGATCTCAACAGTTGCGCTTGCAGGCTTATTGCCGTCAACACTTGCATAGATTGTACCTGTGTTAGGATCACCTTTGAAGTCAGCGAGCTTAGAAGAAAGGTCTGTCAGACCATAGTACTCCATAGCACCCTTTACTGTGCAGCTACCAGCTGTTGTCTTCTTTGTAGCAGCAGATGCATTCTTAGCGGGAAGATTATCACTTGAACCGCCTTTGTTGCTTGAGTTGATTGTGCCGGCGATGATCTCTGCATAGTAGTTCTTGCAGGCTGCGCTAAGAGAAGCAGCGTCTGTCTTAGCCTGTGATTCGTTAGCGCTGTTGATGATACCGATAACAGCCGGGATAGCGATAGCTGCGAGGATACCGAGGATAGCGATAACAACTACGAGTTCAACGAGTGTGAAACCTTTTTTGCTCTGCTTAGCGAGCATTTTCTGCTGGAGAGTCATGATGAATTACCTCTTTCTTTAATAATTTTTTTATGTTGAACCGTGACCCTGAAGGGATGAGCCCGTGTTCATTTGCTGTATATATATTAACTCTTTCTTCATAAATTGTCAATACTTTTTTTTGATTTTTGCGCAATATTTGTGTAAAAATGCAAAAGCTGTTTTTGTGCATAATTACATCGTTTTTGGGCGATTTTAAAGCCTTAAACTCTATATTTGGAAATAATGTATGCACATTTTATCAATTTTTGTGCATTACGACATAAAAATGTTGTTAACAAGTTATTACGTCGTTCATATTTAGTTCATAAATAATCGTTTTTTCTTCATTCAACTTCAATATTTTTTAAAATTTTGTTATTATATTTTTTATCTTTTATCTCATTTGATTTTATTCGCTTAACAATTTATTCATTTTTGTCTGCACACGCAAAATCACCCGGAAAGATTTCCTTTCCGGGTGTTCTGTATATACGCTGTCTTATTATATCAGTCTCCGCTTTCTTCATCTCCGCCGCTGCCGTTAAGATAAAGATCCCTCATCTTAGTATCCTCCGTCAGCACTGTGAGACCGCTCTCATAACGCAGTATCGTACCGTATTCATTATATCCGAACGAATTGTTTGCAAGCTTAGGAAGAACATCGTCCATCTGAGCATATTCGCAGGCATTTTTTACCGTTGCTATTGCGGCGACGCTGTGCCTTCTGGCATTGCTCGCCGATGGAGGAGGAAGATTTTCCTGCTTGGATGAGCCCTTTTCCTTGCTGTTTATAAGGCCGAGCCTTACTCCGGAATAATAGGTCTTGCAGGCTTCGTCAAGCGCATGAGCCGTCGAGTCGTCTGCGCTCTGGCTTGCAGAATTGACTAAATTTATAACCGCCGGTATAGCTATCGCAGCCAGTATGCCGAGAATAGCGATTACCACCACAAGCTCTACAAGCGTAAAGCCTTTTTTATTTTTATTGTACTTCTTTATCTTTGGCATTTTGCTCATAGCCATACCCCCTGTTGACATTTTCGTATGTAAATTTATCTGTTACTTATATTCTAATGAAAATTTACCATTTGTCAACAGTTTATTAACAATTTTGTTATAGTGTCGATATTTATCCTGATTTTCCTGTTAAATATATCTGATTAGCTCATTCTCCTGCCGGAGCTTCCGATCACGGAAAATAATTTATCCGCAGGTTGTGCGGGAAACACTTCCCAAAACTGCCGAATTCTGATATGTCAATAAACCTGTACCGCTAAGAAAAGCAGATCAGTGCCTGTCAAAGAGATCAGTGATTATTTATAAAGCGGGAATTTATCGCAGATCTCGTTTACGCCCTGCCTGATCTTGTCGGCATTTGCATCGAAATCATTAAGAGCAAGAGTGATGTACTCTGCGATCTTGTCCATCTCCTCAACGCCAAAGCCTCTTGTGGTAACTGCCGGTGTGCCAAGACGAACGCCGCTTGTAACAAACGGACTTCTCTTCTCGTTGGGTACTGTGTTCTTGTTTGCGGTGATCTGCACCTCGTCAAGCCTGCGCTCAAGCTCCTTGCCTGTTACCTCGCTCTCGGTAAGGTCAAGCAGCATTACATGATTGTCCGTACCGCCCGATACAAGCTTGTTGCCTCTCTTTAAAAGCCCGTCTGCAAGCGCCTGAGCATTCTTTACTATGTTTTCACCGTAGGTCTTGAACTCCGGCTTGAGCGCCTCGCCAAGACAAACTGCCTTTGCTGCGATAACGTGCATGAGCGGGCCGCCCTGTGTGCCCGGGAACACTGCCTTGTTGATATCCTTTGCATACTCCTCGCTGCAAAGAATAAGGCCGCCTCTCGGACCTCTGAGGGTCTTGTGTGTGGTAGTAGTAACAAAATGAGCATAGGGCACCGGATTGGGATGCACACCTGCTGCTACCAGACCGGCAATATGAGCCATGTCTACCATAAGATAAGCACCGCAGGCGTCTGCGATCTCACGGAAACGCTTGAAGTCGATTATTCTCGGATATGCACTCGCACCGCATACGATCATCTTCGGCTTGTGCTCCATAGCAAGATCATAAACCTTATCGTAGTCGATCCTGTGTGTTACAGGGTCAACACCGTATGAAACAAAGTTGAAGTATTTGCCTGAAATATTAACAGGTGAACCGTGTGTAAGATGGCCGCCCTCAGAAAGAGTCATGCCCATCACTGTATCACCCGGCTGAAGCATAGCAAAATAAACAGCTGTGTTTGCCTGTGCGCCCGAATGAGGCTGAACATTTGCAAACTCTGCGCCGAAAAGCTCACAGGCACGCTTTCTTGCAATATCCTCCACAACATCTACATACTGGCAGCCGCCGTAGTATCTCTTGCCCGGATATCCCTCTGCATACTTGTTGGTAAGAACAGAACCCATCGCAGCCATTACAGCCGGAGAAACGATATTCTCCGATGCTATAAGCTCGATGTTTCTCTGCTGTCTGAGAAGCTCATCGTGCATTGCGGAAGAAACATCACTGTCATACTTGCCCACAAAGCCTATTGTATCCATAAGATCATTGTACATTGGTATCCAACTCCTAAATAAATTTCACTGATATTATACAACATTACATTTCCTAAATCAAGTAAAATCGCAGACGATATGCATTTTTACGCCTTGTTTATGCAAAAAACGACCATATTCCGGAGTTTGTCCTGTTTTTTTACCCGAAAATTTCCTCCGTTTAAAAAACTTTAAAGCTTATTAACATTATATTAACATTATATTAACATTTTATGGCAAATTATGTACTATAATAACTTTAGTACTCAACAGACGGAGCCGCACCATCCGAGTATTATATTTCTACCCTCCTTCTTAACCCTTAGCCATGTATTAGCACTCGGTCAGCTTCTGTTGGACCGGGTGCTTTTCTGTACTTTTGTATGCCCGACCTTTCATACTAATTCCTGATAAAAAGCAGGCTTAGGTTTGCGAGGATGATTTTCGCAAGACACGGCGAAGGACGCAGGAATCCTGACGGATCCCGAGAACTACAACAAAGTATTGCGGAAATCAGACCGCAAAAATTGTCTGCTTTTTGTTAGGTGTTAGTATCAGGTCGGCAAGGCTGACAAAAATTGAAATGAAATTTTGTTTGGTTTTATCGGCAAAAAATTCACTTTTTTGCTTGACCTTTTTAGTCAATTATACCATAATATGTACAAGATATATTGTCCGGAGTAGCGACCCAACACAATATATTGTAGCATTGCTGTCAAACCCCTTTCTTTAATCTTATATCTGAAGGTGATTCAGGGACATCGTTGAGCCGATGTCCCTGACCTTTTTGTGCAAAAAAGCAGCAGACAAAACGTGTGTCTGCTGCCTTAATTTATAGGAGATTCTTCGATATTTTGGTCGGACGTGTGAGCGCTCTTTTGAGAAGATATATCCCGCCGACAGCCGCCATCACAACAAGCCCCACCAATACCTCTGTCAGTCCCGACATCAGCATCGACATATCGCCAAGGCCTGAATTGATAATATCCGCCGCTTCGGTAACAGCAATGCCGCCGCCCTCTCTTTCGATCATTATCGCAGTTTCCATTATCATTGCGGCATACTCGGATAATATGAACACCAGAGCCGAAATGATCTCACATATCACGGCGCTTTTTCTGGTAGCTCTCCTGCCCGTAACAACAAATCCGCAGAAGGAAAGCACCACGACAAATACGCTCCATATTCCTCTGACCGGAAATATCTGATAGAGCAGCACATTTATCATTCCGCCGAGCAGCGCACCAAACACAGCCCCGACGATACCGCCTGCCATATTCTGTGTTTTCTTGTCAAACATATCCCTGCGCCTTTCATACAGCCTGCGTTTGCGGGCGATACAGGCGTCACACACCGGCATAAGCTCCTTGCCTATCACATAGACGCCTGTTTTTCGCTGCCTGGCACACACCCGACAGGTAGGCGCAAGTCTTCCGCTCTTGAAAAGCACCGTCATAAGATGCACCAGAGCCCGTATCTGCTCCTTGTCAAGTTCGGAATCTATTGTCATTTTCAGCTCGACCTCAATACAGCGCCTTTTCAGGGCAGTCTTTATGACATAATTCTTGTGCTCCTCATGAAAAGCCCTGATATCCCCGAGCACCTTTTGTCCGTCTTCGGCGCTTTTTACTGCACATTCGAGCCGCAGCGAATATCTGTTTTCAGCTTCCCTGAAAACGATCACGCTATGAAAGCCCTCAAACGTATTGAAGGCCGCTTTCGACTTTTCGTTATATCTGTATCCAAGTGTAATAATAAACTCCTGAAACTCACTTTCAGTCAAATCCTTCACCGCCGATCCGGTTTTTCGATCCATAATTTCATGCAGGCATTACTCACAAAAACAAATCCTGCCAGACAGCTTGTCAGAGCTTAAAATCTATTTAATGAGCATTACAGCCCGGCCGCTTACCTTAATGTCGTTTATGTACTGTATAACACATATAACAGCACCGCCGATATATGTCAGCACTCCAAAAATATTATTAAACAAAGCTGCGCCTATATTCATGCGGATATATTCAGGCATCATTTTAAGCGCGTCGCCAAAGCTGATATCCACTCCTATGCTCTTGAACGCATACTGTAAAATCAAATTTCTCCGCCATGCGATATCCGATAAGTGAAGACCGGTCATACTCAAAGCCCGGCTCTTTCATCTGCTCAGGCAAGACAGCCATCCGATCTCCTGCGTTTGTCTGCTTTTTAGCAAATAACAGCATCAGTACATTCCTTTGATATTCTATCACAGTCTTTGTCTTTTTTCAATACTTCCCGACAGCCTGCACATAGTTTTTGACTAAACCGACAAAAAGATCCCCGACACGTTCTGAATGTCGGGGATCAGTTTATTTCAGGTCAATCAGTATCGGATCATTTAACCTTCCAGAGCTCTGTAGCATACTGGAGGATAGTACGGTCGGATGAGAACTGTCCGGAATTTGCAGTGTTCATGAGGCACTTTCTTGCAAACGATCTCTTATCCTTGTAATCGTTGTTGACTCTTACCTTTGTCTCGATATACTCAGGAAGGTCTCTGAGGATGAAGTAGTGGTCTGCCTGATGCCATGAAGCACCCTCAAGGAGAGAATCATGCAGCTCCTTGAATGAGCCCTCGCCGGTCTTGCCGCCGTCTGAGAAACGACCGTCAACGAGTGTGTCGATAACTCTCTTGATCTCAGGATTGGAGTCATAGATCTTCTTGGGATCGTATGTATCCTTGATCTCGTTGATCTCTTCAACTCTTGCGCCGAAGATATACTCGTTGTCGATGCCTGCATTCTCAGCGATCTCGATGTTAGCGCCGTCCCATGTACCGATAGTAACAGCACCGTTTATCATGAACTTCATGTTGCTTGTACCGGAAGCCTCTGTACCTGCGGTAGAGATCTGCTCATGGATATCAGCAGCAGGAATGATCTTCTCAGCATAAGAAACATTGTAGTTTGATACGAATACTACCTTCATCCTGTTGTTGACCTCGGGGTCATTGTTGATGAGGTTAGCGATCTCGTTGATATACTTGATGATAGCCTTAGCTCTTGCATAACCCGGAGCAGCCTTAGCACCAAAGATGAAAGCTGTAGGAGTGAAGTTGGGGAGCTTGCCTTCCTTCAGGCGGAAGTAGATAGCCATGATCGAGAAAGCATTCATAAGCTGTCTCTTGTACTCATGCAGACGCTTTACCTGGATGTCAAACATAAAGTCAGGATCGATCCAGATGCCTTCGTGCTTCTGAATAAACTCAGCAAGCTGCTTCTTCTTCTGATATTTGATACCGCAGAACTTGTCAACGTTCTCATCAGTGATCTTGGATTCAAGTCTCTTAAGGTCGTCAAGATTTCTTACCCACTTCTTGCCGATAAGGTCTGTGATGAACTCAGAGAGCTCAGGGTTGCAGAGACCGAGCCAGCGGCGCTGTGTAACGCCGTTTGTCTTGTTCTGGAAACGCTCAGGATAGAGCTCATACCACTCTTTGAGTGTGTCGTCCTTGAGGATCTGTGTATGGATAGCAGCAACGCCGTTTACATAGCTTGAGCAGTATGTAGCCATACGAGCCATGTGTACGCGCTGGCCGTCAATGATGACCATGTTGTCCATCTTGGTCTTGGGTGTTTCGCCCTTCTTAGCCTTCTCGATGGGCTGATCGTAGCCCTTGGATTTAAGCTCATTAACAAGACGGTCGTTGATCTTGACGATGATCTCATAGATCTCAGGAAGGATACCCTTCATAAGGTCGATGCTCCACTTCTCAAGAGCCTCCTGCATTACTGTGTGGTTGGTGTATGCAAATGTTCTGCGTGCAACATCCAGAGCCCAGTCAAAGTCGCAGCCTTCTCTTGTAAGAAGTCTTACAAGCTCAGGAATAGAGATCGTGGGATGTGTATCGTTGAGCTGGATAACAGTTTCGTCTGCAAAATACTTGAACTCTGTGCCGTGACGCTGCTTGTATCTCTTGAGGATATCCTGCAGTGAAGCGGATGAGAAGAAGTACTGCTGCTTGAGTCTGAGCACCTTGCCCTCATGGCTGTTGTCGTTCGGATAGAGAACCTTGGAGATATTCTCGGCAGCGTTCTTATCCCTTACAGCTGCATCATACTGGCAGTTATTGAACTCCAGGAAGTTAAAGTCGCTTACAGCCTCTGCCTCCCAGAGACGAAGTGTATTGATATTGTCTGTGCCATAGCCGATAACAGCCATATCATAGGGAACAGCCTTTACCTTCTGATCTGCAAACTCTACGATAACTGTATCCTCGGGTCTCTTTATGCACCACGGATCACCAAAGCGCTGCCAGTCGTCAGCTACCTCTACCTGGAAGCCGTCTCTGATCTCCTGCTTGAAAAGACCATACTTATAGCGGATGCCGTAGCCGTCGAGAGGAACGTCATGTGTTGCTGCCGAATCAAGGAAGCAGGCAGCAAGTCTGCCGAGACCACCGTTACCGAGAGCAGCATCATCTATCTCTTCAAATACGTTTATATCAATACCCTTTTCTTCAAGGAGCTTCTTAGTGTGCTTGAGCACTCCCATAGCATAAAGATTGTTGTACATCATACGTCCCATAAGGAACTCTGCTGACAGATAGTATGCGCGGCGATGCTCTGCGTGGTTTCTCTTGCTTTCTGCCCACTTCTCGGAAATTGCGCCCATCATAGCCTTACCTAGTGCCTCGTGCAGTTCTGCAGGTGAAAGCTCACTGAGCTCCTTACAGTACTCGTTCTTTGCGGTAAGAACAAGATTGTCAACAATGGCATTCTTCTTCATCTTTTTGTCATCCTCCAGCCTTCTGTATATTTTTGCCAAATTATAAAGCTTTTTAGATATTGCAGGTGTAATAGCTCCTGCCTTCATTCTCCATGTCCAGTTGCCGCCGAGCGTTGAAGGCTCGTTCATTCTTGCTTCTCCGCCGAGACCAAGGATATCCTGCATCTGAACGATAGCATAATCGCTTACACTTGCATAAGCAGTGCGTATGA
This sequence comes from uncultured Ruminococcus sp., assembly GCA_902802105.1. Taxonomy (GTDB): domain Bacteria; phylum Bacillota; class Clostridia; order Oscillospirales; family Acutalibacteraceae; genus UBA1213. Next base: position 12,048 of record CADCKR010000015.1, on the reverse strand, counting down.
AGCCCCAGTTGTAGCCTTCCTTCTTGCTGAGGTTGCAATACTCCTTAGCAAACTCGAAATCCTTTCTCTTGATGGTCTTGAGCCAGCCCATGATAGTATCGTTATCGTGGGTACCTGTATAGCACACGCTGTTGCTTGTGTAGTTATGAGGCAGATAGTCGCTGTCTGTACGTGAATCAAAAGCAAACTCCAGGATCTTCATTCCGGGATAGCCAGAATCCTTGAGCAGCTTCTTGACTCCGGGAGTCATGTGTCCGAGGTCCTCTGCAATGATCGGAACATCGCCAAGGCGCTCTCTCATCTTCCAGAAGAACTTCATGTTAGGACCGTCTATCCACTCGCCGTTTATAGCTGTTTCTGAGCCGTAGGGAATAGCATAGAACTGGTCAAAGGCTCTGAAATGGTCGATTCTTGTGATATCGAACATTCTTGCAGCGCCCTCTACACGTCTGATCCACCAATCGAAGCCTGTTTCCTCAAGATAGATCCAGTCATACAGCGGGTTGCCCCAGAGCTGGCCTGTCTCAGAGAAATAATCTGGCGGACATCCTGCAACGCAGACCGGCTTTCTCTCATCGTCAAGCCAGAACACCTCAGGATTTGCCCATGTGTCAGCACTGTCCATAGCAACATAGATAGGCATATCGCCGAAGAGCTTGATGCCGTTGTCGTTAGCATACTGCTTGAGCTCTCCCCACTGCTTATAGAACAGGAACTGAACGAACTTCCAGAACATTACGTCCTCATAGAGGTAGTTCAGATAGTGTCTGATCGTATCGGGATTTCTGTATTTGATCAGATGATCGGGCCATTCGGGCCATGCCTTGTCGTCAAACAGCTTCTTTACAGCCATATAGAGTGCATAATCTGTGAGCCAGCGATCCTCGTCACGCATGAAATCCCAGTATTCCTGCTGATTTCTTGTCTTGAAGTTCTCATACGCCTGTCTGAGGACCTTAAAACGCTCGTTGTAGACCTTTTCATAATCTACATACTGATCGTTTGAGCCCCAGTCGATCTTTCTGAGATCCTCTTTATTGAGGAGCTCTTCTTCGCAAAGCTTGTCAAGATCGATGAGGTAGGGGTTGCCTGCGTAGGTCGAGAAAGACTGATACGGTGAATCACCGTAACTTGTAGGACCCACCGGCAAAAGCTGCCAGTACTGCTGACCCGATGCCTTCAGGAAGTCAACGAAGTCATACGCCGCCTGACCCATAGTACCAATACCATAGGGAGACGGAAGGGATGTGATGGGCATAAGTATGCCCGCACTTCTTGCCATTTGCAAATCATCTCCAATCCGAAATAATTATTTCTCAGCACTTTTTGTGCAGAAGCTTATGGGGATTATTATTCATTACACATTTTAACATAATTATTTTCTATAATCAATAGTTTTTCACACATTTTTACAATAATTTCTGATATTTTATTGATATATTTATGTCATTTGTTGTAATGTGCTTCTTTATGACAAAATCAACGAGAAAATGATTATTCCGGCGGGCGGCAAGCTGCCGCACCCATGACCGGCGCAGAGCCTGCGCACCCATGACCGCTCCGCTCGTTTACACTCGCTTTGTTCTGCTCATTCGTCAGTCATTGCCGCAGAAGAACATAAATCCGCGGTCTTTTGCCAAAACTCCTTTAGCAGACACTGATCTACTCACTCCGGCGGTCTGGACTTTGGCATCAAAGTTTTTTAAGAGCCTCATACCCAAGGAAAAGCGCACAAGCCGCCGCAGCCTTGCGTATTTCTGCTCTGCCGCCGTACTCTCCCATGCGAAACTCATAAGCATTCGTGTCATTTTTTGTGCTTATGCCGACATATACTGTACCGACAGGCTTTTCTTTGCTACCGCCTCCGGGTCCTGCTATGCCCGTGGTGGAAATCCCGATATCCGCTCCTGCAAGCCTGCGCACGCCCGACGCCATCTCCTTTGCACATTCCTCACTGTACTCGGTAAAGCTTTTCAGCGTTTCGCTGCTGACGCCCAGCACCTCATGCTTTATGCGGTTTGAATATGAGCATACACCGCACTCAAAGACCTCAGATGCTCCCGATACATCTGTTATCAGCTTCGACACAAGCCCTCCCGTCAGGCTTTCTGCGCTTGATGCCTTCATTCCCTTTTCTTTAAGAAGCTTCACAAGCTTTTTCTCAATGTCATTAAGCTTCTCATTCTCAGGTACCTCCTTACGCATGGCACGACCCCCTTTTTTACAATATTTATAGTTTACCGCTGTCTATGCTGCCTGCATCAAAATCACCACTCCTCTGCTGCTGCATAAACAAAGACGGCTATTAGTATTTTACCATTTTTGTCACAGGATAACAACTGATAATTATTCTAAAGGATATTCCAAAGCACCGCAAATGTTCATATTTTATTAACAAAGTTTTGCTCAAAATCAACTATATTTATTTATAGGGTCATTAACGCCAATGAGAAGGAGTGACATTATTTGCTTGGAACACACAGCATCTGGACCACGCTTATAATAAACATACTGCTTGGGATCGCATGGCACTGCGCCGCTTTTTTTATGTGCATAGCCATTGACCTCAGCCGCTTTTCTCCCGACAAGCGGCTTTACCGCCCTCACCGTTGGGAAAAGGAAGGACGCTTCTACAGTGATGTGCTTCACATAAACAGGTGGAAGGATGATCTGCCGCAGCACATAGGCAAAAACGGCTTTTCAAAAAGCCATCTCGACAGCGTTTCGGTAGAATATATTGACCGATTCATTGCAGAGACCTGCCGCGGAGAGTGGAACCACACCGTGAACTGTCTTTTTGCGGTCGTGCTGCTGAGCATAAACAGACTGTATATCGGGCTGCTGCTCACTGTGCTGCTCATTGCAGGGAACCTTCCGTTTATATGCATACAGCGCTATAACCGTTTCCGTCTGCAAAAGCTGCGCAGAATGATAATAAAAAAAGCTCAGCGCAAAAACGCTCCCAAGAGTACTCGAAAAGAAAGCGCTGCAAGCCAAAACACGGACGACCCCGTTTCGGCAAAATAAGATATTATATCGGAGGATAATAATGGACTGGTTTTTTACAGATACAGTTGGACAGACACAGCTTATTACAGGAGAGGATGCACAGCACATCTCAAAGGCTCTGCGTATGTCGGTAGGAGAAGTGATCACTCTTTGCGACAAGAACAAGGTGCAGCACCTTTGCCGGATAGAACGCATAAACAGCGATGGTGTGCTTGTGCGGGCAGTATCCGAAGAGGAATGCACACACGAGCCGGATATTGAGGTAACTCTTTTTGCCGCTCTGACAAAAGGCGACAAGATGGAAAGCGTTATACAAAAAACCGTAGAGCTAGGCATACACCGCATTGTTCCGGTACTCACAAGCAGGTGTATATCAAGGCCTGACGCTAAAGCCGCCGTGAAAAAGCATCAGCGTTATCAGAAAATAGCCGAGCAGGCCGCGATGCAGTCACAGAGAGGTATAATTCCCGATGTAGCGGAGTTTACCGAGCTTAAAGCTGCCGCAAAAATGCTTGGTGGATACGACAAAGCGATACTGTTTTACGAGGGCGGCGGCATACCGCTGAGAGAAGCAATAGATAAGAACGACCGCAAAATAGCCGTTTTCACCGGTCCTGAGGGAGGATACGAGGAAGCCGAGGTAGGTCTGCTGTCTGCTGCGGGAGCAGTCACAGCAACATTAGGTCCCCGCATACTTCGCGCTGAGACCGCACCTCTCGCAGCGCTTTCTGCAATAATGTTTCACACAGGAAATCTTGAATAAAAAGCGCTCTGCTTTCAAAATGTATCGGGTGGACTTCCGTAAGAAAGTCCACCCGATCTTCCGTCTGCATAGATCAAAACATAATTAAAGCCACTCCACCGATGTCACATACATTACCTCGCAGGCTCCCTTACCGGTATCATCACGTTTAAGGCTCGAATACCAGTAAAACACATCGCCCTTAGTGCTGATGCCTTCAACATAGACCAGATAACCCTTCAGCCTGACATGGGCTCCAGGATGTATGCTCCTGAGCTGCCAGCATATATTCATATCCGCCGGAATAACGTGATTGTTTGAAATATGGCTGTCTACGTATGCACGGCCGCCAAGCGCAGACTCAACACCCGCATCACATGAAAGCTCAAGAAACCGGTTGCCGTGATCCCAATGAAGATCATACCTTTCATTATTTGCCGCAACATTTCCCCATGCCAGACCTATATCACACGGAGAAAGCTGATCTCCGATATCGCTGCTCATGTAATCCCTTGTGTGTACCACAAGCCCCTCGATATCATAGCTGTTGACAAGAGTGACGGCAACGTCATATCCGCCCTGCTTTATGTGCAAAAGCCCCTCTGCCGGCCCCTGTATCGGGTCGCCGATGCCGGATATGCTCCTGCGGTAACCGTTCTTTACATAAAAGCTCATTGCCACTGCACCGATTATCCCTATGATTATTGCGTAGATCATAAATTTTTCCATACCGTCTCTTTGTGATATTGTCTGACCCATATTTTCACCCGACCTTTACATACAAAGACTTATACTAATTCCTGATAACAAATCAGACCGCAAAAATTTTCTGCTTTTTGTTAGGTATTAGTATTACATCGGAACATCCTTGCAAAGCTCAATAAGATCCTCATAGGTTTCCAGCTCGACCGCACGTTTTCTCAGTGCAGCCGCACCCTTTATTCCCTTTAAATACCATGCTGTATGCTTCCGCGCTTCACGCATGGCAACGCTCTCGCCCTTGTATTCGCACATTTTCGCCGTATGCCTGAGCAGAACAGTTATCTTTTCGGCTGCCGATACCGGCATTGAAGGCCTGTCATGCCCGATAAGCATGGATATTTCACGGAATATCCACGGGTTGCCAAGCGCACCCCGTCCGATCATTACAAGGTCGCAGCCGGTCTGCTCCATCATTTTTGCAGCAAGCTCCGGTGAAGTCACATCTCCGTTGCCTATTACCGGCACTTTTACCGCACGCTTTACCTGTCTGATTATGTCCCAGTCAGCCGACGGCATATACTGCTGCTCTCTCGTTCTGCCGTGAACCGCTATTGCGTCAGCTCCTGATGCCTCGCATATCTGCGCCACCTCAACGGCATTCACGCTGTTTTTGTCCCATCCCTTGCGTATCTTCACCGTCACGGGAACATCCACCGCATCCCTTACAGCACTGACTATCCTTCCGCAAAGCTCAGGATCCTTCATCAGCGCCGAGCCGCAGCCGTTCATGGCTATCTTTGGCGCAGGGCATCCCATGTTGATATCTATGATATCCGGCTTGTATTCCATTGCTATCCTTGCCGCATCAGCCATTGTTTCAGGCTCGTTCCCGAAAAGCTGCACAGCCGCCGGACGTTCATCACCGGAAAGCACAAGCAGCTCTCTTGACTTCTCGCTTTTATACACAAGCCCCTTTGAGCTGACCATTTCACCGATCACATACGCCGCTCCGAAGCTTACACACAGCTCTCTGAACGCTCTGTCTGTTACTCCCGCCATCGGTGCCAGACACGCATAACCGTTTATTTCCACATTTCCTATCTTCATTCTATCACCTTTTTATTGATGGCTCTGCCCCGACACCCCGGCAGGGCTCCTCGCCCCGTACCCGTCCTGCGAAGCTTCTTATTTTGAAGCGATACTATGAGAATATCAAATTACAATACTATAATATCAAATATCGGCAGTACATTCAATGCACTGCCGATATTTTCTGCAATTTCTATCTTTTTAACATTTTTTACAGTCGTTATCAGAGAACCTTTGAAAGGAAGTCTTTAAGACGCGGATTTACCGGATTTGCGAAAAACTCCTCCGGCGTGTTTTCCTCTGCGATAACTCCGTCGTTGATAAAAAGCACACGGTCTGCGACCTCTCTTGCAAAGCCCATCTCGTGGGTAACAATTACCATTGTCATACCCGAATCCGCAAGATTCTTCATAAGCGAAAGGACTTCTCCTACCATCTCCGGGTCAAGCGCAGAGGTCGGCTCGTCAAAAAGCATTACATCGGGATTCATCGCAAGCGCACGTATTATGGCAACACGCTGCTTCTGACCGCCGGAAAGACTGTCCGGATATGCATTTGCCTTATCGGAAAGGCCTATCCTTTTCAGCAGCTCGTCTGCCTTTGCCGACGCCTCTTCCTTAGTCATCTTGCCAAGCTTTGTGGGCGCAAGCATGATGTTCTTTTTTATCGTCAGGTTCGGGAAAAGGTTGAACTGCTGGAACACCATTCCCATCTTCTCACGCATCTTGTTGATATCAACGCTCTTGTCGGTTATGTCCGTACCTTCAAAGCGTATCGTGCCTCTGTCCGGGACCTCAAGCAGATTCAGCGAACGCAGGAAGGTGGATTTTCCGCAGCCGGACGGGCCGATGATCGCTACGACCTCGCCCTTGTCGATCTCGGTGTTTATGCCCCTGAGCACCTTATGGTCGCCGAAATTCTTGCACAGATCACTTACCACGATGAGAGCCTCGCTCTTTGTGCCTGCGATCTTTTCACGGCTGTTATTCTTCGGCTGATCCTCTTTCTTTTCTGCGGAGACTTCGGTCTTTGCTTCGGGAGCTGCCTTTGCATTGCCCTTTTTATTATTTTCTTTCACTTTTCTTCAATCTCCTTTCAAGGATCTTTACAATACGGGTCAGGATAATTACTATGATGAGATAAATAATTGCTACTGCGATAAGCGGCAGGAATGCGTCAAATGTCTGTGAACGGATGATATCGCCGCCCATTGTAAGATCCTGCAGTGCTATGTAACCGCATATAGCCGTTTCCTTGAGCAGTGCTATGACCTCGTTGAGAAGCGCCGGAAGCATATACTTGAACGCCTGCGGCATGATAATGCTTGACATGGTCTGCTTGTAGTCAAGTCCGAGACATCTGCCTGCCTCAAACTGTCCCTTGTCAACGGCGTTGATGCCGGAACGTATTACCTCAGCCACGTAAGCGCCTGAGTTCAGTCCGAAAGCTACAACGGCTACAATTATCTTGCTTATGTTCACAGCGCCGAATACACCATAGTAGATTATCAAAAGCTGAAGTACGGCAGGAGTACCTCTTATCACGGTAAGATAGATATTACAGATAAAATTCAGTATTTTCAGCTTGCCGTTCTGATCGTGTACAGTGCGTACAACCGCAACAAGCGTTCCCACCAGCATACCGACAAGAATTGAAAGCACTGTAATAAGAAGTGTAGTGCCAAGACCGTCAACAAGATAGCGCCATCTGTCCTCGTCAATGAAATTCTGCTTCAGCTTTTCACCGAAGGAAAGTCCTGTATTGACTGAGTTTTTATCATATACAATAATCACCTGCTTTGAGGTGGTGTAGCTGTCTGTGAAGTCTACGTTCTTCTTTCTGTCCTCGGTAACAGTCATTCCGGCTGCGCCTATATCAGCCTTGCCTGCATTGACGGATGCTATTATAGAATCGAACTTCATGTTCTCAATCTTAAGCTCCATGCCAAGCTCGTCTGCTATGGCCTGCACCATGTCCATATCAATGCCGGTGAACTCACCATTGCTTACAAACTCATACGGCGGGAACTCCGCATTTGTAGCTACTGTAAGAGTGCCGTTTCTCTCTACATCCTTCTTCTTATAGGGTGTCTTTCCGACAGTTTCATCAGTGCCTATGTAATTATCAATAATGCTCTGGAGAGTACCGTTCTCCCTGAGCTTTTTCAGAGCTGCATTCACCTTGTCAAGAAGCTCCTTGTTGCCCTTTTTTACGCACATTGCATAATCTTCAAGTGTAAATTCCTCTTCAATTATCTTGATGCTGTCGTTTTTCTCTACAAAATTCTTTGCCGGCTGCTCGTCAAGTATCACGCAGTCTACCTTCTGCTGTTTAAGTGCCTGAATAGCATCCGCTGCCTTGCTGTAGCGCTCTACCCTTGCAGTACCGTCAGTCTCGTAGTCAGTAGCATAGATATCGCCTGTTGTACCCAGCTGTACGCCTATTGTTTTGCCCTCCAGATCCGCTACTCCTTTGATCTCATCGCTGTTCGGCTTGTCATCATATACCATTATCACCTGCTTTGAGGTGGTGTAGCTGTCTGTGAAGTCTACGTTCTTCTTTCTGTCCTCGGTAACAGTCATTCCGGCTGCGCCTATATCGGCCTTGCCTGCATTGACGGATGCTATTATAGAATCGAACTTCATGTTCTCGATCTTAAGCTCCATGCCAAGCTCGTCTGCTATAGCCTGCACCATGTCCATATCAATGCCGGTGAACTCACCATTGCTTACAAACTCATACGGCGGGAACTCCGCATTTGTAGCTACCGTAAGAGTGCCGTTTCTCTTTACGTCCTTCTTCTGATAAGGTGTCTTTCCGACAGTTTCATCAGTGCCTATGTAATTATCAATTATGCTCTGGAGAGTACCGTTCTCCTTGAGCTTTTTCAGAGCTGCATTCACCTTGTCAAGAAGCTCCTTGTTGCCCTTTTTAACGCACATTGCATAATCTTCAAGTGTAAATTCCTTGCTGAGTATCGTGATATTCGGGTTTTTCTCAACAAATTTCTTTGCCGGCTGTTCATCAAGGATAATACAGTCGATCTTCTGCTGATTGAGAGCCTGCACGGCATCTGCTGCCTTTGCATAGCGTTCTACCGCTGCAGTGCCGTCAGTTTCGTAGTCCGTAGCATATATATCGCCTGTCGTACCCAGCTGTACACCGATCCTCTTGCCTGTAAAATCGTAGGCATCATCTTCGGCAGAGGCTTCGCCGGAACTTTCCTCAGCACTTTCCTCGGGTTCAGGCTTCTGCGGCTCGGCATAAACTGCGATAAGCTGCTTTGAGTCTGCATAAGCAGATGAATATGAAAGCTCCTTCTTTACTGATTCCTTTATTACGACCCCGGAAGCATCCACTGCTGCAATATCCGCCATTTGCCAGGTAATGGAATCTACCAATGAATCCGGCTGCATATCAGAGACAACAAGCTCTGTTTTCAGCTCGTCACACACTGCCTGCATAACGTCGATATCAATTCCTGCGTAGGTGCCGTTGTCGATATATGCGTTAGGCTTTGTAGCCGAGGTAACTGCAAGGGTAATGGTGCCTTTCCTCTCTACATCCTTCTTCTTGTAGGGAGTTCTGCCCTTTTCGGAATCAAGACCTGTATAGTTATTCACTATGCTTTCTATTGTCTTGTCTTCGGTGAGCTTTTTCAGCGCTTTGTTCACCTTATCGAGAAGCTCCTTGTTATCCTTGCTGACAACATACCTGTACTGCTTTTCGGAAAAAGGCTTTTTTACAATGCTCAGTCCCTCGTTTTCCTGTGCAAGAGCGTTCATTGTCTTTTCATCAAGAACAATGCATTCTACCTGCTTTTCAGTGAGAGCCTTTACAGCATCAGCCGAGGTATAGAAATGCTCTACCCTTGAGCGTGACGATTCCTCATAGGGATATACCTCTCTTTCGCCGATAGTACCGATCTGTACGCCGACATTTTTGCCGCTCAGCTCGTATTCCTCAATAACTGTCTGTGCTGTTTCCTGCGCCTGCTTTGCGTCGTCCTCGCCCTCTGCATACGCCCTCGGTGAATGCAGAAAGACCGTAAAGCACAGCGCTGTCAGAACAACAGCCATAAAAAAGGCTGCCGATCTTTTCAATCCGGTCGTTCTTATCATTTTTTTGTCCTCCATAACAAAACAAGATACTTCCATTTATAACACATATTTTCATATTTTACAATATTATCACAACAAAATACACATCTTGCACAGCTGAGAATATATGTTTTTGTATCATTTTACAAGAATTATCATCGGTTTTTGTCCCTGTTTTTTATCCTTCGCCAATATTCCTTATATGCCTGTTCGTTCTTGTTTTCTCCCGGCTCATAATAAACCGTTCCGATAAGCTGGTCGGGCATATACTGCTGTTCTGTCCAGTGATCCGGAAAGCTGTGAGGATAAAGATAATGCTGTCCCTTTACCTTTGCATCCGCACCGTCATAATGCTTGTTCTGCAAATTCCGCGGAAAGCCTCCGCCCTTACCGGCCTGAACATCAGCCATTGCCTTTTCTATTGCTATGCAGCCCGAATTTGACTTAGGCGACATTGCCACAAGTATCACCGCATCCGCAAGCGGTATCTGAGCTTCCGGCAGCCCTACCATCATAGCCGCGTCCACTGCCGCCTTGACGATCGGTATTATCTGCGGGTTTGCAAGCCCTACATCCTCGCAGGCACACACCATAAGCCTGCGGCAGGCTGACGGCAGGTCATCAGCAGCCAGTATCCTTGCAAGATAGTGTATTGCGGCGTCCGGATCAGATCCGCGCATAGACTTCTGATATGCCGACAGCAAGTCATAATGCTCATCGCCCTCACGGTCATACTTCACGGCGCTTTTCTGAGTGAGAGAAGCAACAGTTTCGTAGTCTATCTCTCTTTTTCCGTCGGATACCGATGCCGCAATAAACGAAAGCTCAACTGCATTGACAGCTTTGCGCACATCACCTCCGCAGGCATAAGCGATATGCTCGACCGCCTTATCCGGGATAACGATCTCTTCTCCGCTTTCGGCTTCAAGGCAGGCTATTGCCCTTTTAACAGCCTGCTCAACATCTTCTTTTTCAAGAGCTTTGAATTCAAAAACCGTAGAACGGCTGAGTATTGCGCTGTAAACATAGAAATAAGGATTTTCTGTTGTAGATGCGATAAGGGTTATGCTGCCGTTCTCGATAAATTCAAGGAGTGTCTGCTGCTGCTTCTTGTTAAAATACTGTATCTCGTCAAGGTAGAGCAAAATGCCGTTCATACCGCTGAACCCGGAAAGCTCCTCAACTATGCTCCTGATATCCGCAGTAGTGGCGGTAGTGCCGTTAAGCTTGCGGAGCGTTCGATTGGTCTTTTTGGCTATCATAGTCGCAAGCGTGGTCTTACCCACTCCTGACGGGCCGTAAAACACCATATTGGGTATATTGCCGGATTCTATTATACGGCGAAGCGGCTTATTTTTGTCAAGAAGATGATGCTGCCCTGCGATATCGTCTATCGTCTGCGGCCTTATCCTGTCCGCAAGAGGAGAATTTGTCATATCTGTCACCTGCTTCTGGAAATTGATAAATATATCAAAAATCGGCTGACGTTATAGATCTCCGTCAGCCGTTCTTTAAATTCCCGCGTCCCGCCCTCATCTGTGATCAATGCAAGGTGATAACAATAAGCTTTAAGAATGCACATGTGCGTTTTCGGGGCATTACAATAAAGCGGGGACTCGAACCCCGGCCCTGCCCGAAAGCCGCCAATGTTGCGGACTCATACACTCAGCCGCAGAGATACATTCGCCTCACAGACTACAAACCATAAAGTCTGATCAAATAAGCTCTGTTGTCCAGTTAAGCTCCTGAATGCGGTTGTCTGTCTCACGCAGTGCCTTTGACATAAGGTCAAGCTTCTGCTGAAGGTTGCGGACATTAACAGTGCTCATTATTTTTATCTCAGAAAATCTTGCTCTCTTCGGCGCAGAAGAAGCCGCATTAATGAGATCATGGTAAGAGCTGATCCTTACCTTCAGTGAGTCACGCTTTGCAATAAGCTGGGTCAGTGTTTCCCTCTGGTCTACTGTCTGAGCGTTTGTCCTGTTGATGCGAGCCATAAGCTCTTCAAGCCGGTCAATGCTGTCGTCCAGCTGAATGAGAAGCTCCTCGGGGTCCTCGGCAGGCTCTTCGTCCTCCTGGACAAGAGCGTTGTTTCTGAGTCGTTCATTAAGCTGTTCTATCTTTACGTTAAGATCAGCTCTTTCCTGCAATGCCTCTGCCAATTTCATAAAAAAACCTCCATAAAAAATGATAAAGAAACAAGACCTGCAAATCGCAAGCAAAAATTTCTCATAATGGAATAAATAACCAAGTAATATTATAAAACAAAAAATCCCATCTGTAAAGATGGGATTTATAAAAAAGGGAATCGCACCCTGAAAACTGAATAAAGCAAGCAAAAGGAGAACCAAGCAACACTTGGACAAGCCCTCGACCAATTAGTACTGCCAAGCTGAACGCCTCGCG
>CADCKR010000014.1 GCA_902802105.1 uncultured Ruminococcus sp. | reverse complement strand
GTTTCACGTGAAACATTCATGTTTTGTTCCGCAGCTTTTTGATAAACAAACAATTTCCATTGTTTCACGTGAAACATTCGTATACAGCTTTTGGAGTTTAAACTAAAAGTTAAATACCACACAATTATATACTTTTTATGGACGGCGAGCCGCCGGTGCCAATTCGGCGCAGAGCCTGCGCTCCCGATTTGCTGCTTGTTTTTCTAATACCTTAGTCATTACCGCCAGAGTGAGTAAACCAGTGTTTGTCAAAAGACCGCTGATGCACCTGCTTCTATGGGCGGCAAGCTTGAAACCGGTAGGGAGATGTGGTATAATCATATCAATAAATCAGAATGGAGTTTTTATATGGAAAAGACTATCGCAGCAATATCAACAGCCAACGGTCAGGGCGGTATAGGCGTTATACGTATTTCAGGAGAAACTGCACTATCAGTAGCCGAAAAGGTTTTCTTTTCGGCAGCCGACAAAAAAATAACCGGCATGAAAGGCTATACAGCAGCATATGGAAAAATCGTTGATGACGGCGAAACTATTGACGAAGCTGTCGCTCTTGTGTTCAGGGCACCCCACAGCTATACCGGCGAAGATGTGGTCGAGCTGAGCTGCCACGGAGGTCTTTATGTTACCCAAAGAGTGCTGAGGGCTGTACTCAAAAACGGAGCCGCTCCCGCAGAAGCCGGAGAGTTTACAAAACGCGCCTTTCTCAACGGAAAATTAGGTCTGACCGAAGCCGAGGCAGTGATGGATATCATCTCTGCAAGAGGTGCACAATCAGCAAGAGCCGCTTTGTCCTGTATGGAGGGCAGGCTTCGCCAAAGAATAGATAAGGTGCGTGATACTCTCGTAAACACCGCAGCACATCTTTCCGCATGGGCTGATTATCCGGAGGAAGATATTCCGGAGGTAGATAATGACAGTCTCCGCCAAAGGCTCACCGATTGCCATAACGAGCTGCGTTCACTGCTTGACAGCTACGATGCAGGAAAAATCATGCGGGAAGGCGTTGACACCGTTATTGCCGGCAGACCAAACGTCGGCAAGTCTACAATAATGAATCTTCTTTCCGGATGCGAGCGCTCCATTGTAACAAGTATTCCCGGAACAACAAGAGATGTTATCGAAGAAACTGTTATCCTTGGTGAGATACCGCTGCGGCTCTCCGATACAGCCGGCATACGCTCAACTGACGATCCTGTGGAAAAAATAGGAGTAGAAAGAGCAAGAAGCCGGATATTAAAAGCCGGCCTTGTGTTAGCCGTGTTTGATTCCTCCCGCCCGCTGTCTGATGACGACAAGGAGCTTATCGACCTGCTGACAGATGCTCCCGCCCTTGCCGTCATAAACAAGACTGACCTCCCTCAGCAGCTTGATACCGAATACATCAGGCGAAAAATAAAGCATCTTGTATTTATTTCCGCGCTTGAAGGCATCGGCGCTTACGAGCTTGAAAAACAGGTAGCTGAGATAATCGGCACATCAAAGCTTGATGCATCTCAGGGAATACTTGCCACCGAAAGACAGCGCACCTCCGCAGAAAATGCTCTTCATTCGGTTGACGAAGCAATTTCCGCCTTGTCAATGGGAATAACGCTTGATGCAGTTACCGTTATAATCGAGGATGCTATAAACAGTCTGCTTGAACTAACCGGCGAGCGTGTGACTGAAGCGGTAGTCGATAAGGTGTTTTCTCACTTCTGCGTAGGCAAATAATCAGATATAATCTCCCCTCCGCTCCACGAAAATCAATTTTGGCCGGCAGGTTACAAGGTTACACGGGGGAAACCCTTTTCCGGCGGAAAAAGGTTTCTCCCCCGGACCCCCTTCCTAAAACCCCCTTCCTAAAACCGCTGAATTTGATATGTTTGAGACCAAAATACTACACAAAATTATCCTCTATTGTAATTTTGTGATACTGCCTGCTGTAAATTTTAAAAATTGATTTTCCTGCCTTGTCCGATCTTACTCTTACTATGATCTGATATCTCGTCCGTTCAGCACGGTATTCCTCACAGGTTTACCGTGCTTGTTTTTGTTTCACGTGAAACATTATTTAAAAAGAAGCTTTTTGTGCTGTACAAAACTATTTATTTGTATTATAATATAATCGAAATCAAGAAAAATGGAGAAGGGTTTGTATGAAATTTTATGCCGGAAAATTTGATATTGCAGTTATAGGCGCCGGTCATGCCGGTATCGAGGCAGGTCTTGCAGGCGCAAGGCTCGGATGTAAAACTGCGGTGTTTACTATAAACATGGATGCAGTAGGAAACTGTCCGTGCAACCCGTCTATCGGCGGAACCGCAAAGGGACATCTTGTCAGAGAGATAGACGCATTGGGCGGTGAGATGGGAAAAGCCGCAGATGAATGCTTTTTGCAGATGAGAATGCTCAACCGGGGAAAGGGGCCGGCAGTACATTCTCTCAGGGCACAGATAGACCGCAGAGCCTACAGTACAAGAATGAAGCATACCCTGGAATTACAGGAAAATCTTGAACTGCATCAGGCGGAAATAACCGAGCTTGAAAAGACAGATAACGGATGGCTGCTTACTACCCGGCTTGAAGCTCAGTATGAGGCCAAAGCTGTTATTCTTGCAACAGGTACGTATCTTGGCGGAAAGATATATGTAGGCGATGTTTCCTACGAGAGCGGCCCCGATGGTATGTTCCCGTCAAAGTATCTCCCCGATTCTCTCGAAAGGTTAGGAATGAGGATCAGACGATTCAAGACCGGAACGCCTGCAAGAGTGCTGAGATCAAGCATTGATTTTACAGACCTCGAAGAGCAGTGCGGTGATGAACCGGTCATCCCGTTCTCGTATGATACAGCAGAGCCGGGCGAAAACAAGGTAAAGTGCCATATAAGCTGGACAAACGAAACCACAAAGCAGATAATCCTTGACAATATCCACCGCTCACCGATGTACAGCGGAAAGATCGAAGGTATCGGCCCAAGGTACTGCCCAAGCCTCGAAGATAAAATAGTGCGCTTTGCGGATAAGAAACGCCATCAGCTTTTTATAGAGCCATGCGGTCTTGATACCGAAGAGATGTATCTTCAGGGTATGTCCTCTTCCCTGCCCGAGGACGTTCAGATAAAATTCTATCATTCAATAAAGGGACTTGAGCATTGTGTGGTCATGCGTCCGGCTTATGCAATAGAGTATTTCTGCGCCGACCCTGTGCAGATGTTCAGTACTCTTGAATTCAAGGATCTTCCCGGACTTTACGGCGCAGGACAGTTCAATGGAAGCTCAGGCTATGAAGAGGCCGCCGCACAGGGACTGATCGCCGGCATAAACGCAGCACTCAAAATACTGCATAAGGAACCTCTTATTCTCGACAGGGCAAGCTCTTACATCGGAACACTCATTGATGATCTTGTAACAAAGGGCTGCAACGACCCTTACAGAATGATGACCTCACGCAGCGAATACCGTCTTATACTGCGTCAGGACAACGCTGACACAAGGCTCACTCCTACAGGCCGCAAAATAGGTCTTATAAATGATGAGCGCTGGGAACGCTTTACTAAAAAGCAGGAAAAGCTTAAAAACGAGCTTGAAAGGATATCAAGGACTACCATCTCCCCCACCGATGAGTTAAATGCAATACTCAGAGCCAATAATACAACTGAGATCACCACCGGAGTTAAGCTAATTGATCTGTTAAAAAGACCTGAGCTGAGCTATGAAGCTCTCAGAGAAATAGATACGACCCGTCCCAACCTTGAACCGAATATTCTTGAACAGGCTGAAATAGAGGTAAAATATGAGGGATATATAAAACGCCAGCTCATTATTATAGAGCAGGTAAGAAAGCTTGAAAAAAAGCTTCTGCCAAAGGATACGGATTATTCTCTCATTGAAGGCCTGCGTCTTGAAGCGCGTGAAAAGCTGAACAAGGTCCGCCCGGAAAATATCGGACAGGCAAGCCGTATCTCCGGCGTAAGTCCTGCGGATATTTCGGTTCTTGTCATTTATCTTGCTTCATTAAAAAATCACAGGGAGGCTGATAAGAATGATAACTGAACTGCTGAATAAATGGTGCGCAGAAAACAACATTCCGATAAGCTCCGGACAGACAGCCGCCTTTGAAAAATATGCGTCACTGCTTGTTGAGTGGAATAAAAAAATTAACCTTACTGCAATAACGGAAGAAAGCGAGATCGCAGTAAAGCACTTTATAGACAGTATTTCCCTGCTGAAAGCCGTTGATATCCGTACCGATGCTTCTCTTATTGATATAGGAACAGGTGCAGGATTTCCGGGCATACCTTTGAAAATAATGCGCCCCGATATAAAGCTTACTCTTCTGGACAGTCTTAACAAGCGGCTGATCTTTCTTGATGATGTATGCAGCAGCCTTGGTATCGAAGCCGAACTGATACACGGCCGTGCCGAGGAACTGTCGCAGAATAAAAAATACCGTGAAAAATTTGACTATGCTGTATCAAGAGCCGTTGCAAATCTGCCTGCTCTTTGCGAATACTGCATTCCATACGTCAGGGTCGGCGGCAGCTTTGCCGCAATGAAGGGTCCTGACGGACAGGCCGAGCTTGAAGCTGCCTCAAAAGCAATATCAACCCTCGGCTGTACTGTATCAAAGACTGAGACCTTTACCCTGCCGGACAATATTTCAAGAACTATAATAGAGCTTCGCAAGGTCTCCCCTACTCCGCCTGCATATCCGCGCAGAAGCACCAAAATAAACAAAAGCCCAATCCTTTAAAAAAATACCGCACAAAGACAGTCAAGTAAACTTACGATCTTTGTGCGGTTTTGCTTTTAACATTATAATAAACAACTGTTGAAAAAATCATTAACACGGCATATCAAAATAAGAAAGCAAAAAAGTTTTCAACTGCTTTTGAATTTACGGTTGAAAACTTTTTGTTTGTACAGATCTATTCAAAATTTTTTTATATCTCCCACAATACGTCAAGAATACTGTCACATCTGCAAAAACATATTTTCTTCAAATAAATAATACTATATAAAAGGGAAGATCCGCCTGAATTTTCAACAATCAGCAGGAAAAATGTTGAGAACTTTTCTGTATCCAAGAAAATTCTTTCCCCTGTTTATGACAAAAAATAATGCTCTTCTATGATATCATATAGTCACAGAAAGGGGTTATGAAAAATGATACTTAACATCAGAAGGATCAACCGGGTAGTTGAAATACCTATAATACAAATAAGACCATGCAGAACGCAGGCAAGAAAATATTACAACAGTGAGAAGCTTCGTGAGCTTGCAGACAGCATTAAACATAACGGTTTGTTGCAGCCTGTAATGGTTCGCAAGGTAACAGCAATGGAATATGAGCTTATAGCAGGTGAACGCAGACTAAGAGCCTGTGTTATGTGCGGAAAAACAAAAATACCCTGCATCGTTATAACCTGCAATGACGATGAAGCAAAAGTATTTTCTCTTGAAGAAAATATTCAAAGAACCGACCTCAATTTCATTGAAGAGGCTCAGGGCGTATGCAGCTATATTACCTCCGAAAATATCTCACAAAATCAAGCCGCCGCTCAGCTCGGCAAACAGCCGGAGGAAATATCGGACATGATGGATATTCTGAAGCTTGATGAATCAGAGCGCGAGCTTGTACTCAAAAATCACCTGTCTATCCGGCACGCAAAGGCTCTTCTCAGGATAGAAGATAAGATTGAGCGCAGGATCGTGCTAAGTGAGATAATCACTAACAGCATGAACGTATCACAGACAGAAAGCTACATAGATGAAATCCTCAACCAGACTGTCATTGAAAAGCGGCGTTCACAGCGAAGAAAGAGTGTTCTGCGCGACGTCAGAACCTTTGAAAACACGATAAAAAAGGCTGTATTTGCCCTCAACACCTCAGGCATTGACGCTCAGGCGGAATTTTGCGAGGATGATGATTCTATCGAATACACAATACGCATCCCGAAGGAACATTCTATGGCTGCGTAAATAATATTTCATAATACACCGAAATACTCAAAAAATAATGCTGCCGCACTTTATCTGTGCCGCAGCATTATTTTTATACTATTATTTTTTACAGCATAATAAAAGAGAATAAATCGCCTGAAATTATTGTGAACAGAAATTTCTGTATGCAACTTATTGCAAAAGCCGGCCGTCCGAATAATTTGTGACTAATATTTATCGAAGAGTAATTCTTGATAAAATCATTCTTTATTATCCGACGAATGCTTTTTTATCTCGATCCTTCCATAAAGAGAAGTATCGGGTCTTTCGTTTATGCTCTCTCTTACAGCACTTGAAGAGCTGTCGTCCTCAAAACTGCTGAACACACTGTCCTGGGGATGATACTCACCGTCCGAATACTGTCTTCTCTGATATCCGCTTGAACGAGGTCTGCGGTTGTATGTGCCGTCCTTATTGAAATTGCTTGACCTGTCCCTGTCACCTCTGCGATAGCCTCTGTTATATGAGGGCTTGTACTCAGGATCAGGACCGATCACAACATGACGGTGCATATTTTCGCCCTCGCTCCATGAGGTAGCACCCTTTACCTTCTGTACTGCTGTATGGATTATTCTTCTCTCATAAGGATTCATCGGTTCAAGAGATGTTTTTGCTCCGGTCTTGACAGCCTTGAATGCAAGCTTGCGTCCGAGTATCTCAAGAGTTTTCTCTCTCTTTTCCCTGTAATTGCCGATATTTATTGATATCCTGTAATAGCTGTCGTCAACATGGTTAGCAACAAGACCTGCAAGATACTGCAGGGCATCGAGTGTTTCTCCCCTGTGTCCGATAATAAAGCCAACGTCCTCGCCTTCGATACTGATAACAGCGCCGCCTTCGACCTCTTCGGCATTCATTTCAATATCTTTTATACCCATCTTTGAAAGAATAGTCCTGAGATAATCCTTTGCGCTTTCAAGCGGAGTTACCTCCACATAAGCTCTCACCTTGGCCGGATTGCCGCCAAAAAGACCGAACTTTTTCTTTTCAGGCTGCTGAAGTACTTCATACTGTGTGTTTTCGGGTTCTGTGCCAAGCTGGCTGCAAGCCTGCTTCAACGCCTCCTCTATGGTGTCGGCTGTTGCAATAAATTCGCGGATCATTTCTTTTCCCCCTGTTTTCTTACCTTCGTTTTTTAGGCTTTTTTTGTTTATAATTTGCTTCATCCGTTACCGTTTTCTTTTTTGAGATCTGTGAGGGAGCAACATAATCAGGCACCTCAATACTCTGCACCTCAGCCTCCTGCTGACGCCGCAGAACAACTCTGTGAGCCTCATCACGCGCCTCAATGATACTTGCATTATAATAAACGTTGAGGATAAATGACTGAATGAATCCTAAAACTGTAGATGCGATCCAGTAGAAGCCGACAGCACCCGGTACGTTGAACGCGATCCATGCCGAGAAAAGGGGCATAAGCAGAATGAAAATAAACATACAGCCTTTCATGGGAGTACCGTTCATTTTCTGCATTACTATCATGCTGCCTACTGATGTAACAAAGCAAAGCACAGGGATCAGCCACATCATAGATGCAAATGAACAGCTGTTAGGTGTAGCAAGAAGATCCCAGCCAAGAAAATTAAATCCGCCTGCAAAATCATTTATACGGCTTGCTTCATCACCCGTAAAGAGAGCGCCGCCGGATGCATCCCTGAAATTATCCCTGAGAAGTCCGAAATATTTAAGAATATATATCTGTCCGTAGTTATTGCTGCCAAAGCTCGTACCGAGACCCGGAAGTGCTGCAAGCGTATTAAGCGCTGTATTTACCTTGTCGGCCGCAATATGGAGCGTATTCGTAAGAGGATTGATAACCGAATAATAAACGCCCAGCATAACGAACATAGGCGCGATCATCGGCAGACAGCCTGCGCTCATGCTCACATTTTCCTTCTGCATAAGCTTCTGGATCTCCATCTGGGCGCCCATTCTGTCCTTGCCGTATCTGTCCATTATTTCCTTCTGCTTTTTCTGGAATCTTGCGTTTGCTGCCATAGACCTTTGCTGCTTTATAGAGAACGGGAGCAGCAGCAGCTTTACTATCAGCGTAAAGATAATAATAGCAATACCGAAATTCTTTACGATATAGAAGGCTGCAAAAAGAATATATCCGAACAGACTTCCTATCAGATTAAAAATTTGTACCATTTACCAAAAACCATTCCTTTCAATGTCTTCCATCTCAGAAAAATTTTATCATAAGTAATAGACCAATAAAAAAATAAAATCCCGATTTGCAGGTGGGTCATAGATTATTAAAAAATGGCATATTTACATAGTTTTCCTTACTTAAAACGAGCACATTTTGGAATATTGTAAATGTCATTTTGATGTTTTTCATCGGTTTACTGTGCATAATTGCGGCTGTTTTATGACCCGTGTGCAAGTCGGGATTTAAAAAATATATATATTCAGTCCGTCTCAGTAAATGCTGCGAGCTTATCCCGGACGGAACTGTTGTTTTCGCGCTTAAATTTATCAAAAAGCATTCTATTGCCTGCCGCTTTTATTTTTAGGATATTCTATCCTTTTCGGGGGCTTTTTATATCTTACCTTGATCTTCTTCTCAGGTACCGGATCATATCCTCCCCGTGAAAACGGGTTGCACCGGAGTATCCTCCATACAGTAAGAGCAGTGCCCTTTACTGCACCAAAACGCTCTATCGCCTGTATCCCGTAGACCGAGCATACAGGTATGTACCTGCATGACGGCGGCGTATATGCGGAAATACATCTCTGATACAGCCTGATAAGCCAAATAAGCGGGCGCTTCATCTCAAAACACCCGCATCCTTCAGCTCTTTTTTCATTGCCTTGAGAACATCATAGCTCTTGACAAAAGGCGTCTTGCTCCTTGCCACAAAGACCAGGTCGAAGCCGGGGCTTATCTCTTCTGCCAGAGCCCGGTACGCCTCTCTTATAACTCTTCTGGCTCTGCTGCGCAAAACAGCCTTGCCTACCTTTTTTCCTGTGGTTATGCCGACCCTTACCGAACCGACACGATTTTTCATAACGTAAGAAACGAGCAGGGGAGATGCGAATGATCTTCCCCGATTATAAATGCGGCGAAAGTCTCTGTTTTCCTTTAGGGTGATCATTTCACTCATACATCATCATCCTGTGATAATTTAATAAATCTCCGCCTGCACGTCCAACAGTCGATGAAAAAAGCCGGATCAATAGGAAAGTCTCTTTCTTCCCTTAGCTCTTCTGCGGGAAAGAACCTTACGTCCGTTTGATGTTGACATTCTCTTTCTGAAGCCATGCTCCTTTTTTCTGTGGAGCTTCTTCGGCTGATACGTTCTCAGCATTAGAAAATCCTCCTTTCAGGAAGGCGCAGATGCACCTGACATTAGTATCCAAGATATAAACTTGCACTTTAGAATTATAAACCAAAACATAGCCTTCTGTCAACTAAAAAAATAAAAAAATTTCCCTTAGCGGCCGTACTCAACATATATAGCTGTAATATTTCTGATAATATTACTCTCTGTAGAAAACTGCTCGGCATTGCCTACAGTACGTCACACATTTTGCACTTTTCCACCGTGAAAATGACGAATGTTGAAAAATCATTTGAAATATACAAATATGTGTGTTATAATTATTCTCGTATAAGTGTTTATTTACGGTAAAAGCACTTCGGCAGTGAGTGCTGCACAATCAAAGATCGGGAGGAAGAAAAGTGTATGGATTCATTCAATGAAGCATGGGAAATAATCTGCGACTACTGCAAAGAGAGAATTACCGATGTTGCATACAAGACGTGGATCAGTAAGATCGAGCCAGTAAATCTGGACTTCACACAGGGCAAGGCTATCCTGATGGTTCCGGGTGATTTTCACCGGCAGACCCTGATAAGAGGCTATATGAAGCTTCTCAACGATGCCTTTGCAAGCGTTTTCGGCGAGGGAATAGATATAATATTCACTATCCCGGATGAAGAACCGGCCAAGGAACCGGAAAACCATGATGCAATAATTGACGCTGACTATGAATATACCTTTGATACCTTTATAGTCGGTTCATCAAATAAATTTGCCCATGCCGCTTCTTTAGCTGTGGCGACCAATCCCGGAAAGGCATATAACCCGCTTTTCATATACGGCAATTCCGGACTTGGAAAAACTCACCTGCTCTATGCCATCAGGAATGAGATAATAAAAAATGATCCCAACAAAACAATAACCTATGTCAAGGGCGATGATTTCACAAATGAATTCATTGAATCCCTGCAAAACGCAACTACCAGTGAGCTGCGTCAGAAATACAGGAAATCAGACGTCCTGCTCGTAGACGATATACAGTTCATCGCCGGCAAGGAGCGTACTCAGGAGGAATTTTTCCATACCTTCAACACCCTGAGAGAAGCAAACTGTCAGATAGTACTGACATCTGACCGCCCGCCAAAAGAGATAAAAACCCTTGAGGACAGACTGCGCAGCCGCTTTGAATCCGGACTTCTTGCAGATATACAGCCGCCGGATTACGAAACAAGAATGGCTATCATAAAAAGAAAAGCAGAGCTACTCGAATTCAATCTGCCTGATGATGTAACCGAATATATCTCCACAAGGCTCAAAACGAATATCAGACAGCTTGAAGGCGTAGTAAAGAAGCTGAAAGCTAAAAATCAGCTCTACGGAGAAAAGATAACTATAAATGTCGCTCAGAAAACTATCTCAGACATACTCAACAACGATCAGCCGCCACCGCTTACCGTAGAAAAGATAATCGACGAGGTAGCACACACCTACGGTGTGACAAGCGACGATATACGCTCTCAGAAAAGAAATTCCAATATATCCAATGCCCGCCAGATAGCTATATACGCTGTAAGAGAGATAACCTCCCTTTCAATGAAAAGCATCGGCGAGGAATTCGGCGGAAGAGACCACTCTACAATAGTATATGCCATCAACCAGATAGAAAAGAATATGAGCAAGGATCCCACACTGAAATCAACAGTTGATGACATTATAAAGAATATAAGAGACAGATAACACTCATTCAACATCCTGTTGAGAATATTTCAACTTATCAACAAAACCTGTTAATTCAACAAATTTTCAGCTTTTCAACACTTTCAAGATATTCAACAAGTTATCAACATTTCACCAACACGTTTCAACACCAATGTTGAGACAAAAACAGAAACAAAAAATTTATCCACACACACTAAACACATCTCAACAGTAAGGATATTCCTGAAATACCGTTATTTACAGGGAAAAACAGGATTATCAACAAATCAACCGCCTCTACTACTATAACTGAAATATATATAACTCTACATAACCAAAACCCGAAAAGGAAGGATAAAATGAAATTTTCCTGCAACAAACAAACACTAAACGATGCAGTGTTGAATGTACAAAGAGCAGTATCCTCAAAATCCACCAAACCGGCTCTGGAGGGTATACTCATAAAAGCATACAACGGAAAGCTCATCCTTACAGGCTACGATCTTGAAATAGGAATAACCACTTCGATCGATGCTATGATATATGAAGAAGGCACCATTGTCGCAAGTGCAAAGCTGTTCTCCGAAATAATAAGAAGAATGCCCGAAGAACAGATACAGATAGAAACCGATGAAAAACTCACAATATATATATCAAGCGGTAAATCAGACTATAAGATAATCGGCATACCCGACAACGAATTCCCCGAATTACCGACAATAACCGCAAGCGAACCTATAAACATAGAAGGAAAGACCCTTAAAAGCATGATAGGCCAGACTATATATGCTATCTCGGACAAGGATATAAAACCCGCACACAAGGGCTCACTGTTCGATATCGAAAACAAAACTATAAAGATAGTATCTGTAGACGGCTACAGACTTGCTGTACGCAAGGAAAATATAGACTTCAGCGAAGAAAAGAAGTTCATAGTACCCGGAAAATCACTTGCAGAGGTAGAAAAGCTCATAAACGACAATACCGATAAAGTGACTATAACAGTAGGAAGCAGACATATAATATTCCTGATAGACAACTATTCTATCATAACAAGACTTATAGAAGACGAATTTATGAACTATAAAGCGGCTATACCGTCAGCACACTCAACTGAGCTGACGGTAAACACCAGAAAGTTTATAAACACGATCGACAGAATGTCACTGCTCCTCAACGAAAGAATAAAAAGCCCCATAAGGTGCAGGATAGACAACGGATTCATCAAAACCTCCTGCAACACCTCATTAGGACAGGCATACGATGAATTTGAAACAGAAGCTTCCGGAGAAGATCTGGAAATAGGCTTTGACAACAAATACATGATGGATGCACTGAAAAACACCGATACGGATGAGGTAAAGATCCACATGAACGGCCCGTTAAGCCCGATAGTAATAATGCCCAGTGAGGGAGACAGCTTTATCTTCCTGGTGCTTCCGGTGAGGTTGAGAAATGACAACTGAAAAATTTATCCTTAAAGAAACCGAAGAATACATCAGACTTTGCGACCTGCTGAAAATGACAGGAGAATTTGATACCGGAGGTCAGGCAAAAACAGCTATCCAGGCCGGAGAGGTTCTTGTAAACGGAGAAATATGCACCCAAAGAGGAAAGAAAATGCGCAGGGGAGACAAAACTCTCTGTAACGGCAAGGTCATTGAGGTGTGCTGATTTGTTCATAAAAAGTATAGCCTTTGAAAATTACAGAAACCTGAAAACAGACATTATCTTTCCGGCAAAGGGAATAAATGTCATTTATGGTGACAATGCTCAGGGTAAGACAAATCTGCTTGAATGTATCTGGCTTTTTACAGGAGGAAGATCATTCAGAGGATCAAGAGAAAATGAGCTTGTAGCTTTTGATAAGAAATATGCAAAAATCTCACTTTGTTTTAATTCTGACGGAAGAGACCAGGGAATAGAAATCACAATAAGCGGCGGCAAGCGAGGTGCCGTACTCAATGATGTACCAAAAAAGTTCATGTCGCAGATAATCGGCAGCTTCTGTGCTGTTGTATTTTCGCCGAATCACCTGACTCTCATCAAAAACGGTCCGGAGGAACGCCGTAACTTCATAGATACTGCTCTCTGTCAGATAAAACCGTCATACGCGGTACTTCTGAGCAGATACAAAAGAGCATTGAATGAAAGAAACTCACTGCTGAAGGATATTCCTAAGCACAGAGAGCTTGAGGATATGCTGGATGTCTGGGACGAAAGAATTGCCGAGGAAGGGATAAAAATATCAGCCGAAAGGCGAAAATATGTAAAACTGCTTTCACAACCGGCTATGGGCTTTTACGACGGGATATCCTCCGGAAAAGAAAAGCTCAGCATAGAATACAGATCGGTCATTCAGGACAGCAGCGAAGCGGATGCAGCAGAAATAAAAAATTCGATAATATCCGCTCTCGAAGCAAGAAGAGCCGATGATATCATCTGCGGATATACAACCGTGGGCGTTCACCGTGATGATCTCAGCGTAAAGATAAATGACAGGGAGGCGCGAAAGTTCGGCTCTCAGGGGCAGCAGCGAAGCGCCGTACTTGCACTAAAGCTTGCCGAGGCCTATGTTATAGGAAAACAGAAGGGCGAGACGCCTGTTGTGCTTCTTGACGATGTTCTGAGTGAGCTGGACTCAACAAGACAGAATTACCTTCTGAACAAACTGGAGGGAATGCAGGTATTCATTACCTGCTGCGAAAAAATAGACGATACCGAAAACAAGATGCGAATAGAAAACGGAGAAATATTTTCTGTGGAGGAATAACACTTGTATCTTCATCTGGGAAATGACACCATAATCAGAAAAGATGATATAATAGGGATATTCGACCTTGAAGGCTCTACGATATCCCGCAAGACCCGCGATTTTTTAGCGTCAGCCGAAAAAAGCGGGATGATAGTAAATGTATCGTCCGAGCTGCCGAAATCCTTTGTGCTTTGCAGAGAAAACGATGAGTTCAGGATATACATTTGCCAGCTTGCGCCCGTAACTCTGATAAAAAGAGCCTCTCAGATGAATATGAGCGGAGAATAACAGAAATCTTACAGATAAGGAAAGGAATGATACGCAGTGTCAAATTCATTTAAACTGCCGAGATGTCCTTATTGCCACAAAAAAATATCGTACATAGGTTCCATGTTTATGAAAACAAAGGGTGAGCACAACTGCGGTTCCTGCAAGTGCATATCAAACGTGATAATCAGCAGAGGAGCCTATGCGCTTGCCAGTGCCGTGTGTATCGTGGCGCTGCTGATAGTAGTTTTGTATACAATAGGTGGAGATCACGGCAGCTACATGGGAATTGCCTGTGTGCTTGCACCGTTCATCATTTTTTACATTACGATACCGTTCTTTGTGAAGCTTGTGCCATGCAAGGATAAATCAGCAGTGAAGAAGATACTTGACAAAAGAGCATCGGCAATGCCGAACGAAACGGCGTTCCAGGCGATACAGAATTCTTCAAAGCCGGCAATAACGCCCGTAACTCTTGATGTTGAGGAGGATTTTTCCGCAAAATTCATGAAGGCTAAGAAAAATAATATAGAAAAAAATGCTGCCGACCGTGCCGGACAGGATGAACTGCCTGACGGCGAGCCTGAGGATATCGGCAATACAAAGATAGATTTTGAAATAAGTGAGGACAGGATAACCGAGGGTGTATATTTATCGGAAGATGAAACAAATTCACTTAAAGAATTGGATGATCCCGAAGAATATACAGATGATGTACAGGATACTTCCTATGACGGATACGGCGAAGAATATCAGCAGGAAGAATATCAACAGGAAGAGTACCAACAGGAAGAGTACCAACAGGAAGAGTATCAGCAGGATGAAAATGAAAGCGCTGATGATATCCGCAGAGATGAGGAAGAAATGATACAGCAGTAATAACCGGAAAAGAGGAGATATATGCCTAAATATCAGGTGTGTCCTTATTGCAGGACTGTATACAGATATAAGGACATTGTTTCGATGAGAGGAAAAGTACAGGAATGTTATCACTGCAAAAAGCAGTTTGCAGCCAAAAAAGCATATAAAGCAATACCTGTAGCGGCCGCCTGTGTACTTATGGTGATAGTCAATCTGATACTTTTTCACACAACGGCCGATATCAGCAAGGGGACCTTTACTGTTATAGTGCTGACAGATGCAGCCGTGATATTTACAGCGTTTGTGATATCACCTCTTTTCGTGAGACTGAAAAAGCTTCCGAGATCTGTGAGGAAGCAGACGAGCCAAAAGAAAAAGTAATTTATTTATCCGGGGTTCAGGAGCACAAAGTTTGAAAGAGCCCTGAACAAGGAGGTACAGAAATATGGAGCTGAACGAAATATCTCAGACTACGGAAAAATACGGAGCTGACGAAATACAGGTCCTTGAAGGTCTTGAAGCAGTCAGAAAGCGTCCGGGAATGTATATCGGTTCTACAGGACCGAGAGGACTTCATCATCTTGTGTATGAGATAGTAGACAACTCAATAGACGAGGCTTTGGCAGGATATTGTACAAAAATTGACGTGAATATTCTTCCGGGCGAGATAATAAAAGTAGTTGACAACGGACGAGGCATACCTGTCGGCATACAGCCAAAGCTTGGGATACCTGCTGTAACAGTCGTGTTTACGGTGCTCCACGCAGGAGGAAAGTTCGGCGGCGGAGGCTACAAGGTTGCAGGAGGTCTGCACGGCGTTGGTGCATCTGTCGTCAATGCTCTTTCTGAATGGACTGAGGTAGAGGTCTGTGACGGTACCGACGTCTACCGTCAGCGCTTTGAAAGAGGAAATCAGGTAACGGAGCTTGAAAAAATAGGCAAAGGCACCCAGACAGGAACGACTGTTACCTTCAAGGCGGATACTGAGATATTCACGGAAACTGACGTATATGACTATGAGGTGCTTTCTACAAGGCTCAGGGAGCAGGCATTTCTTAATGCAGGAGTACATATCGAGCTTACGGACGAGCGTGACCCGGAAAATATCGTCAGCAACGATTTCTGCTATGAGGGCGGCGTTTCAAGCTTTGTTGACTATATCCACAAAAAAAGGGCGCTGGATGTAATTCACCCGGATATTATACATTTTCAGGCAAAGAATGAAGATGACACTGCTTCTGCTGAGATAGCAATGCAGTATAACGAAAGCTACAATGAGCTGATACTTTCATTTGCAAATAATATACACACAAATGACGGCGGCACACACGAGGAGGGCTTCAAGCGTTCACTTACAAGAGTAATGAACGACTATGCAAGGAAGTTCAACCTCATAAAAGAGGGAGAAAAGAACCTCAGCGGCGAAGACGTGCGCGAGGGTCTTACTGCTGTCATAAGCGTTAAGCTGAAGGATGCTCAGTTTGAGAGCCAGACAAAGGCAAAGCTTGGCAATACTGAGATGAGAACACTTGTAGATAAGCTTGTGAGCGATAAGCTTGAGCAGTATCTTGAGGAAAATCCTGCCACGGCCAAGGCAATATTTGAAAAGGCGCTGATGGCTGCAAGGGCAAGAGACGCCGCAAGAAAGGCAAGGGATCTTGCAAGAAGAAAGACAGCTATGGAGGGCGCAGGCCTGCCCGGAAAGCTTGCCGACTGTCAGTCGAAGAATGTTGACGAAACAGAAATATACATCGTTGAGGGCGATTCCGCAGGAGGCTCTGCAAAGGGCGGCCGTGACAGGCGTTTCCAGGCGATACTTCCTCTCTGGGGCAAGATGCTCAATGTAGAGAAGGCAAGACTTGACAAGGTTTACGGAAATGATAAGCTCATGCCTGTTATTACGGCTCTTGGCTGCGGTATCGGTGACGAGATAGACCTCAGCAAGCTTAGATATGGCAAGATAATCATTATGGCAGATGCCGATGTTGACGGTTCACATATCAGGACGCTTATGCTTACCTTCTTTTTCCGCTTTATGCGTCCGCTTATTGAAGAAGGGCATATCTATATAGCTCAGCCGCCGCTTTACAGGATAACAAAGGGCAAGGAGCACCACTATGCTTATTCCGATCAGGAAAGGGATAAGATAATGAGTGAGCTTGGCGGCAAGTATGAGATACAGCGCTATAAAGGTCTTGGTGAGATGGATGCCGAGCAGCTCTGGGAGACTACGATGGATCCGGCAACACGCATAATGCTGCGTGTTGAGATGGAGGATGCGGCAGCCGCAGACGAGGTTTTCACTATCCTCATGGGCGACAAGGTTGAGCCGAGAAGAGAATTTATTGAGAAAAACGCAAAGTATGTACAGAACCTGGATGTATGATAAAAACGAAGGAGATAGTAATGAAAGATATAGATGACAGTTTAAACAGCGATATTCACAAACCTGAGGATGAAGCAGAGAAGGAAGTAAATGAAGACAATCCCGAATGGGACGGCACTGAGAGCGAGCTTGTTGCTGATGATGACGCCGAAGAATATGAGATACCCGAAACGGGTATAAAGCTTTCATACGTTATGACACAAAAGGAAATGTACAGGTGTCTGTATAACAGCGATATGTATAAGACCAAGGGAATAAGGGCTGTATTTTCTACGGTGGTGTTTGCTCTTGCATCAGCAGGATTTCTGGCAGCCTATTTCAATACATCAGGACAATTCAAGGATTATAACCTGTTTTTCAGTATTTTCTGCGCTGTTATGATAGCCGTGGTATGGGCAGTGCCATATTTTCATATAAAGAGCATGGCAAAAATTGCGGCAAACGGCAAGAAGATCGAAGCGGAGATATATCCGGATCATATAGATATCGGAAGCGGCAGCGGTGCATGGAGCATTGATCTTGACGGCAACTGCGAGCTTTCTGAGTTTGATAATATTTTTATGATAAGCATTAAGGATAAAAATTTTGCTATACCCGAAAGGGTAATTGAACCGGAGGTCTACAACGAGGTAAAGGCGATACTTGTTTCGGGAACAAGACCAAAGGAAAACTGATAAATACGATATATTCAGACTGGAGCGATTGATTTGAAATGTGAAACAAAGATCGTTGCAAGATACGCTGAAACAGATCAGATGGGCGTGATACATCATTCCGTATATCCTGTCTGGTTCGAGGCGGCAAGGACCGAATATATAAAAATGGCCGGCATGACATATACTCAGCTTGAAAGATCCGGTGTAATGATGCCGTTGACAGAGCTTAGCTGCAAATATATAATGCCTGTTCATTATGAAGATGAGGTCACTATCATAACAGAGACTTTAAAGCTCAGTTTTTCGAGAGTGACATTCAGATATAAGGTCATGCTTAACGGCAGTCTTATGGCGGAGGGTTCTACTACTCATGCATTTGTCAGTACAGAGAGCTTTCGCCCTGTAAGTCTCAAAAAGGTAATGCCTGATCTTTTTGAAAAGCTCAGAAGCTCCTGTATTGCAGAATAACTGTAGTTCACGGTATCGGCAGGTTGCGTGTGGCGTGGGTGAAACCATTTTCAGGCGGAAATAAGATTGATGTATCAGAGCTTCCGCACTAATTTTGTATCGTAAAATAAAAAATTACCTTTGATTTATTGCTTTCCAAAACGAAATCGGCACCGGCAGCTTGCCCCAAAAAGCTTCCGCACTAATTTTGTATCGTAAAATAAAAATTTACTTTTGATTTATAGCTTTCCAAAACGAAATCGGCGCCGGCAGCTTGCCCTAAAAAGCTTCCGCACTCAATTCGTATCGTAAAATAAAAATTTACTTTTGATTTATAGCTTTCCAAAACGAAATCGGCGCCGGCAGCTTGCCGGATGGAGAGAGGTGTGTTTAAAGTTGGAAAATGAACAGAATGAGAGAGTATCAAAGATAATAGATGTAGATATAGAAGGGGAAATGAAAAAATCATTCCTTGACTATTCTATGTCTGTAATCGTTTCGAGAGCACTTCCGGACGTAAGAGACGGACTGAAGCCTGTTCATAGAAGAATACTCTATTCTCAGTATGAGGATAATCTTACTCCTGATAAACCTTACAAAAAGTGCGCTACCACAGTCGGTAACGTGCTCGGCCGTTATCATCCTCACGGCGACAGCTCGGTATATGAAGCTTTGGTAAGACTTGCACAGGATTTTTCAATGAGATATACGCTCGTTGACGGCCACGGAAACTTTGGTTCTGTAGACGGCGACCCGCCTGCTGCATATCGTTATACAGAATCCAAAATGAGCAAGATAAGCGTAGAAATGCTTACCGATATTGACAAGGAAACTGTAGATTTCATTCCTAACTACGATGACAGCCGCAAGGAACCCTCTGTGCTGCCTTCGAGGTTCCCTAACCTGCTTGTAAACGGATCTACGGGTATAGCTGTCGGTATGGCTACAAACATACCGCCGCATAACCTTGGAGAGGTCATTGACGCTGTAAATTATGTTATAGATAATCCGGATGCTACTCTTGACGGGATAATGCAGTTTATCAAGGGTCCTGACTTCCCGACAGCCGGAATTATCATGGGGCAGAGCGGCATCAGGGCAGCTTATGCTACCGGAAGGGCAAGGATAACTGTACGTGCAAAGGCCGAGATCGCAGAGGATAAGAACGGCCGCTTCAAGATCATAGTTACAGAGCTTCCCTATCAGGTAAATAAGGCAAGGCTTGTAGAGAGCATTGCCGATATGGTAAAGGACAAGAGGATAGAGGGAATATCCAATATAGACGATCATTCGGACAGAAACGGTATGCATATAGAGATAACCCTGAAAAGGGAAGCTTCTCCGAATGTGGTGCTGAACAGTCTTTACCGTAACTCACAGATGCAGATAACCTACGGTATAATACTGCTTGCTATTGTCAACGGTGAGCCTAAGATACTCACACTGAAGGATATACTTCAGAACTACATAGATTTTCAGGTCAATGTCATTACAAGAAGAACTATTTACGATCTGAAAAAAGCAGAAGAAAGGGCTCATATACTTGAAGGTCTGAAGATCGCAATAGACTTCATAGACGAAGTTATCAGGATAATACGTTCATCGAAGGATCAGCCTACAGCAAGAATGAGACTTTCCGAGAGATTCGGTCTTGACGATGCTCAGACACAGGCTATCGTGGCTATGCGTCTTGGTCAGCTCTCAGGTCTGGAAAGAGAAAAGATCGAGGAAGAGCTTGCATCACTTGTAGAGAAGATCGCAGATTATAAGGATATCCTCAGCAACGGTGAAAGACTTCTTGGAATAATCAAGACTGAGCTGAACGCTATACGCGCAAAATTCGCTGATGAAAGGCGCACACAGATAGAATCATTAAGCGGCGAGGTCGATATTGAGGATCTTATCCCTTATGAAGATTGCGTTGTAACAATGACAAACTTCGGCTATGTGAAGCGTCAGAAGGTAGACAACTACCGCACACAGCGCAGAGGCGGCAGAGGCATTTCCGGAATGCACCGACGTGAAGAGGACGTTGCGACCGATATGTTTGTTGCCGGTACGCATGATTATGTATTGTTCTTCTCCAATCTTGGCAGGGTATACCGTTTGAAGTGCTATATGATCCCCGAGGGTTCAAGGACTTCAAAGGGAATGAATATAAACAATCTGCTCCCGCTTGCGCCTAATGAGAAGATCGCATCAATGATAAGAATGCCTGAGGAAGGCGATCAGGGTATGTATCTTGTGATGATAACCAAGAAGGGTATTATCAAGAGAACAGCTACCGAGGAATTCAAGACTACCCGTAAGGGCGGTCTGATAGCAATTACCATTGATGATGATGACGAGCTTGTCTGGGTGCGTCTGACAGACGGTAATTCCGAGCTGCTTGTAGCTACACGCAACGGTATGGCAATACGCTTCAATGAAAATGAAGTCCGTAATATGGGCAGGGCTGCAAGAGGAGTAAAGGCTATAAGACTGCTCAACGATGACAGCGTAATAGGAATGTCCATACTCAGAGAAGGCGCGTATATTCTTACAGTTACAGAGAACGGCTATGGCCGGCTTACATCTCAGGATGAATACAGGATACAGTCAAGAGGCGGTCATGGCGTATACAGCTATCGTTCCGGAAAGTACGGAAAGGTTGCAGCAATAAAGGCCGTTGATCTTGATGATGATATAATCCTCATTTCTGACAGCGGCGTTATTATCAGGATCAAAGCATCTTCAATACGTATATGCTCACGTTACAGCAAGGGCGTAATAGTTATGAAGATGGACGACAACAGCAAGATAGCAACTATTTCAAGAGCACCTCACGATGATAGCTCAGACGCTGATGATGACGATCCTGACGATCAGGAGGAGCAGGGAACAGTAAGACCGTCAGAGGATGACAGTGACGATATATGATGTTCTTATCATTATCTTAAAAAAATAAACAGTCGGGGGAACTTTTGAAAAAAAGTTCCCCCGATTTTGTCTGTCGGCCCGGTCGGTGCTTCTGCCTTACGGCAGAGATGTCCAACGGACATCTTGCACCCCGAAAACGATGTTTTGTAAAAAAATTCCGACACGATATAAAAAATGTTTTGCTAAAAAGTTACCCCGATATGACCCGAAAACAATGTTTTCGGGCATAAAAAAACAACCACCCTATTGGATGGCTGCTTTTATGTGTTGGCATCTTCCTATTTTTCCGCCGGATCGTCACCAATCAAGTATCTTCGGCACCATTGAGCTTAACTTCCGTGTTCGGCATGGGAACGGGTGGACCCTCAACGTCATCAACACCAACTGTATATCATCGTCTCTCTTAACGACTTATATATTATATCACTGTAATTTGAAAAAGTCAAGAAAATTTCCCAAAAAATTATATACGATTTGTATATTTGAAAATATATTTACAGATTGTAAAAAAACAGAGCTGCCGTTTTAATGACAGCTCTGTTTTTTGATCGTCAGACTATCAAATCAAATTCTGATGAGATAATCAATTTTTCTTTTTCTTTGTAAGAACTACAAATGCCATAATTGCGGCGGAGCTAAGAATTATAATAGCAAATACAACAGCAGAAGTACTGTCAGATGTTGCTACATATTCATTGTTTGAAGGAGTGGGCTGATTGCTTGTTGGTGAGGGTCCCTCAGAAGGCTCATCGGTGGGTTCTTCTGTAGGCTCCTCGGAAGGCTCCTCGGAAGGCTCCTCAGAAGGCTCCTCGGAAGGCTCCTCGGAAGGCTCCTCGGAAGGCTCCTCGGAAGGCTCCTCGGAAGGTTCTTCGGAAGGCTCCTCGGAAGGCTCATAGTCTTCGGGATAAGTTTCATTAAGAGAGATAAATACGGGCCAGAGGTCTACCATGTCCTCATAGCTGAAATCATCTGAGTGAACAACGGAATCACTATTTAAAATTGCTTCCGGATCTACAAGGAATGTGCAAAGACCAACGATCATTTCAGCTTTTTCAGCATCATCGTTAACTTTAATGCGGCAGTTGGTCTGGCTGTTCTGAGTGCGGTCATATTCAGCCTCATACATACCCCAGCTGAAATCCCACTTGCCGTCTGCACGTATCTTGAAATCATATAACTCACCGGGTTTAAGATTCTTTACAGTGCCAAGATAAAAGCCGATGCCGTACTTGTCCTCAAGAGGAATATCATTGTCCCAGGCATTGAATGAACCTACAACGCCATAGGTGCGGCCGGAATTGTCAGGCATGAATACATAGGACTCTATAGGCCAGTAATCCATCATTTCTTCTGAAGTGATCGGATCAAAATCTTCACTGTTGACCTCTGAATCAGGATTATCGATTGCATATTCCGAAACAGAGAATGTGTTGATCATAACTACAAGTCTTTCGCCTTTTTCTTTGATAGTGGCCTTGCAGTTGATCTGGCTGTTCTGTGTGCGGTCATATTCAGTCTCATAATCACCCCAGCTGAGATCCCACTTGCCGTCTGCGCGGATCTTAAACTCATATTCGCCGGGCTCAAGATCATTGATAGCTGCAACGTATAAACCTTTAGTCAGGCTGCCTGCATAGGTCATCTTTACGTCATTGTCCCAGCCGTTGAAGCTGCCTACCACGCCGAGGTTATACTTATCGTCAGGATCAGGCTCTTCGGTAGGATCTTCTGTAGGATCTTCTGTGGGATCTTCTGTAGGTTCTTCAGGTGTCTGAGCAGATTCGAGATTTACCCACTTTGTGCCGTTGTAGAGCTTCTTGTCTGCATAAGCCATTGTAAGACCATCCTGCATAGCTCCGGGGATCTGATCGCCTGCGCCGTTATTGAAGATTACCATTATGTGCTTGCACTCTGAGAACTGCTCCGGCAGCTCATAGCTGAAATATCCTTCGCCGCAGTCAGTCATCTTTACGCCGGGCCATGCTGCGTTTGTGATAGTTTCAGCGCCGCTCTCATCGTATACATATACGTTTACTGTGCTCCAGTCAGCCTTTGTGTTGTCAAGTACAACGCCGCCTGCATTGAGAGTGGGGAGCTTTCTTGCAGCAAGCTTATTATAGGTGTATGTCATTTTTACCTGATCGTCAGGATCAGAATCAGGTGTTGCTGTGAGTGTGAGGATTACCTTTGAATTATCCGGGATATCTTTACCGATGGAGAGCATATCGCCGTCCTCAAAGCTTCCTGAATCATATATACGGTTATCACCGTCAACAGTTACGGTATATTTTGCATCATAAGCTTTTACAACGCTGAGGATTACATCCATTTTATCTGTAAATTCAGTGTCGGTATACTTGTCTGCATATACCTTGCTTACAAAGTCGGAATAGTAAACAACAGCAATACCGCTGTTGCCGACAGTACCTGTAATTGTATCTTTTGTAACAACAAATTCATTGCCTGTTACTTCATCACAATATACTCCTTCGGGAACATAGCTTTCTACATTCTCTACAGAAACATCGCCGCTTCCGCTTCCGCAAACGATAACAGCGCCGCCATCCTTACGGGTAATGACTGAGCAGCCGTCCGATACTGCATAAGCGTCAGTTTTGCCTACCATTGCGTTATGGAAATGGTTTACTGCTGCGATTTCAGGGCTTGTGAAGTGCATTGAACCCTTTACGCCTACTCGGATGCTGTCCTTAGCAACTGCATAAGGACGTGACAGATAGAGAGCAGATGAACCCTCTCTTGCTGCTGCAACCGCATAAGCTCTGTCAACTACATTCTGAGAATAAGCATTTGATTCCTTGCCTTCGCCGTTTGAGTATGTATCGTGGCTCTCGCCCCAGTATACAAGCTTGCCGGCGTCTATGCCCTCATCTGTCCAGTTGCCTTCAAATGTGGGAGCCTTGCCCTTATTGAATGCAAGTGACAGACCGTTTGAATAAGTGTTGTCTGTAACAGAGATATAGTCGGTGTACTCCTTCATAAGAGCACCGCTTTCGTCACTGTCATCTACAGGGCCGTTCAGGATCTCACCGTAATTGTAAAGACCTGATCCTGTAACTGTCTTCCAGAAATCGCTGCCCTCGCTCGGAAGGGAAATGTGCTTTGCTGCATCCCAGCGGATACCGTCAACACCCATCTCCTTTAGTTCATCAATGTAGTTTGCAACTACCTTCTGAACATATTCATTTTCTGTAGCAAGGTCAGTCATGCCGAGGTCGCCGTCTGTTACCTGCTTACGATCCTTGTAGCTCTTGATCGGGCCGAGATCATGCCAGTACTTGTCATCTGCAAGATCTTCCTGGATAGATGTGTGATCTCCTGCAAGGTGGTTAGCTACAACGTCAACTATGACCTTGATGCCAAACTGTTCTGCTCTCTCACAAAGCTCCCTGAGTTCATCTGCTGTGCCGAGATCGCCGTTTTCAGCTACCGAGAAGCTCAGCGGCTGATAGAGCCAGTACCAGGGGCCTGTGCTTGCTGACGGCTGGACAGGTGAAGTCTGGACAGCAGAGAATCCTGCCTTTGCGATGTCTTCGAGAGAATCAATGATGTCGGTATACTTCCAGTCGAAGCAGTGGAGGATAACGCCATCCTGGATGTTCTCAACAAGACCATAGCCGGAGGGAGCCGCACTGACCGGTGCTGAAACAGCTCCGAGACCTGCAAAGGCGGTCACTGCAAGAGCAGCTGTCAGAGCAATAGAGACAGCTCTTTTGCCTGCGGCGGTTGTTTGCTTTTTCACTTCGTATCACTCTCCTGTAATAATTATAATACAGCTTTTCGGTACCTGCGTTTCAAAGAGAAAAGCATGATCTGCAGCTGAAAAGATCTTTTGCTGAAACCTATGGAAATTCCTCATATTGTGCGCTTGTCAGGGTACTCTCCGAAAGCCGCTATACATCTTCATATTAACACTTTTACGGTATTTTTGCAAACACAAAATATTGACATATTGTAAAATGTTTTCTTATTTTACTGTATTGATCTGCGATTATACAAAATTTACAGTCTTTTTTTACAAATAACAGGTACTTGCATTGTGAATAATGCTTTTGTTTGTTATTTTTGTTGGTGTTATTGCACAGATGAAAGCTTGATAATTTGGAGGGAGTGCAATTTATTTTATTATTAATATAGATTTTCAGCTGATTGTGTGATATAATCTGTAATCATATCAGCAAATAGAAACGGAGAATTAAAATGACAGGAATAATAGGTGCAATGGATATCGAAGTAAACGGTATCATCGAAGAAATGACAGACAAAAAAACAGAGGTAATAAGCGGGACACGATTTACCTCCGGCAGGCTTGGAAACACACAGTGCGTTATAGCAAAATGCGGCATCGGCAAGGTAAATGCTGCTGTAGCAGCCCAGACAATGATACTGCGCTATGCGCCGGACAGGATAATAAACACCGGTATCGCAGGAAGTACCAGCCTGCATACGAATATCGGCTGGGTCGTCATAGCTAAGAATGTGGTTCAGCATGATATGGATACAACTATCATAGGTGACAAGCCGGGCGAGCTTTTTCTGCCGGAAGAAAAAATAGTATACATTCCCTGTGATGAACAGATGATATCGGATCTTGAAAAGGCCTGCTGCTCTGCCGGTGAGAAAGATCACATTGTAGGCACTGTCGCCACGGGAGATCAGTTCATCGGAGGAAACGACAGAAGGCTTTCGCTCAACGAGCGTTTTGATGCGCTTGCCTGTGAGATGGAGGGCGGGAGCATCGGTCAGGTCTGCCGCATAAACAGCGTACCTTTTGCGATACTCCGCTCTATATCAGACAGCATGAGCAGTGAGGATGACAGCGTTGAATATTCTACCTTCAGCAAAGAGGCTGCAAACCGTGCTGTAAGGATAATCAATGAATACATAAGGCTCATAAGCTGATCTTACAGGCCTGCTTCGATAAGATTGATCTTTTTGCTTTTAAGCAGTTCCCTTGCAGCGTCAAGAGGGAGCTGCTTTACTTTTAATGATTTTCTTTTTTCAGAGTAAATGCCTATGCTCAATGAGCATTTACCCTTTCTTTTTTGAAAGGGTGTGCGTGTGATCTCTGCATACTGTACCATTTCAAACGGGATAAAATGCTTTTTCAGCGTCATTTTGTGAAATGTGCATATAATAAGACATTTTTCATTTACGGCTATTCTTGCATGAAAATATGCAAATATCCTGAACATTATCCACCAGAGTACGATGAACAAAAAGATATAGAGCAGCAGTCTGAATGAGCTGCTCATAAAGCGTATTTTATAAGAAAGTATCAGCAAAGACAATATTACGCCTGAAATTATCAGAGGATAATAAACATAAGAAAAAATGCTTCTTGGAGCCCTGCGGACAACGGATTCTTCATTATTCGGCAGGCCGGTGATGCTTGTCATGCCGTTTTGTACCATATCGTATGAATCCGCAGAAAAAAGCAGTCTCCTGTCACCTTTTTGCTTGCCGGCACCTATCAGATTGACAGAACAGCTTTTAAGTCTTAGCAGCTTCATAAAAAGGCTCTGATCCACACTGACAGACGAAATGCTGCTTATCCTTGAATAATTTTCTGTTCTTGTTATCAGTCCTTTTGAGGTAACTATATAATCGCCGAGCTTCATGCTTTTGAACCTGACGTAGCGCAGAAATACGTTCAGCATAGAGATAGCCCAGCTGAGAAGTATTATCGCCGCTACAAGTGCGGCGGCAGGGGATATCCACATAGCGATGATCTTCCACTGACGGTCGATAGAGCTCATGATTATCTTCTGTGCAGTATCGGAACCGACTATTTTGCTTATGTTTGAAATTACCGGTACTATAAAGATCAGTCCTGTTACAGGATTTGACCAGAATGCCGACATCAGTATTATGCTTATTATTCTTGAAGTGAAAATAAACGACGGCGCATTATCGTTTTCAATAAAGGTACGCACCTCATGGGTCTTTTTGCGTGAGAAATAAGCCGAAAAGTCGTATTTTTTGCGAAAACCTCCGGGAGTATCAACAGAAATACGTTCCGCGTTGAAAATGTATGAAATAATATTGCTGTAAAACATTACGCTGCTGATCTTTCTGTATGGTATGGTGTAGTGTCTTTTTATAAAAATACCGCTTTTTACGTCAAAGCCTCTGCTGCTCATGCGGCACATCCTGTTTGTATAATCCGAAATGAAATAAAAAAGAACCGACAGCACATAAAAAGCATTCACACCAAGAGAACCGATAAATGCGACCAGTTCCTGCGGGCGCAGAAATATCTGCTGAATGAGAGTGAGTATAAGAAGTATTGCATATATCTTGAAATGCCTTATCATCGAATACGGGTGGGTGCGCTTGAAACGGTTCTCATTTTCCATTTTCGTCACCTCCGCTTTGCATCTCTCTGAGTGCAGAGACAAGAGCTTCACCGTCCGAGAGTTTAAGCTGGCTGATGATTATGAATGACCCTGCTAACATCAGAAAGACGCTGCATCGTCTGAAACGCTTTTGCAGCAGTCCCTGCATAACAACGCAGTACTGCACCGATGAAACAGGCAGCACAGAGGTCCTTTTGTACAGTACCCCTTTTTTTACGGTGATGATCTTTTTGTCAAATGTATAGTTCAGATTCCTGCAATAAAGCGGGATATAAAATATTATAGCCAATATATAAGCCGCAGCAGCAGCTATCCCTATGATCGCTGCGATCACAGGGAAGAAAACACCTATCAGCATTATCAATAATGCCACGGGCAGCATAAGCAGAGTGAGATCTATCCTCCATATTATCACGGCTGTGCGCGATACTCTTATTTTAGATTTGTTAAAGATCTTTTTCATAAAGAACTCCTCAAAAATTCAGCGGTTTTTTGGAAGGGTTTACCCTGTGTAACTTTCCGGCGCAAAATGGATTTCCGCAGTTCCTAAATGATATTATAACACTGATACACTGGTTTACGCTATACCCTGACGAAAGATAATTGAATTTTTGCAAAATAAAATTGACTATATCGTTATTTCATTGTAAAATAGTATTCGTACAAAAAATACTCTTACCGGAGATGAATTCTATGAATGCTGCAAAAGAAGCCGCATTGTTAATGTCCTCTCTTTCAATATACAGAGGGATAACCCTGAGAACAGTTGCAAAAGCATATTATGAGCTTTTGTGCTCTGTGAACAAGCCTGTTTTTGAATTTGCGCAGGCATGGGGAAATTTTGTTTCTCTGCTATGCGAGAGAAACTGTATTGATAATTTTTCGGGCTACCTCACCGAAACGGCTCTTTATGATGAAAATATTTTTTCGAGAGCTGCTGCTGCGGGCAGGGAAAAGGAACTTTCATCAAGAACGATAAATGCTATCAGGCGCGACCTTTCAGTCATACAGAAAATAAGCATGATCTCACCTGACAGGATACTTAACGATTATCTTTACCGTGATGAGCTTGGCACGGTTGCAAATAATCTTCCCAGATGGAACTGCGGCCAGCCGATAAGGGAATTTCTGCACGAGGATGAGATAATAGACGATCTTGCAGAATTTTATCATAAGCACGGATGCGGTATGTTTGCAAGATATCGTGCATTTATATGGAGAAATAAATCAATAGAGCCTGTGCCGTATCCTGACCCTATAGCTATAGGATCGCTGAAAAGCTATGACGTTCAGAGAAAGCTTGTCGTGGATAATACCAAAGCATTCCTTGACGGAGTTCAGAGCAACAACTGTCTGCTCTACGGCGACAGAGGCACAGGAAAATCCTCAACTGTCAAGGCAATACTTAACGAATACTATACTGAGGGTCTGAGAATGGTAGAGATGCCAAAGGATAGACTTTCTGATTTTCCTCTGCTTGCAGAAAAACTTGCTGAGGTGCCGTTGAAGTTTATAATATTCATAGACGACCTTTCGTTTTCAAGTGACGACAAGAGCTATGCACAGCTTAAAGCAGTACTTGAGGGGGGTCTTGCTGTACGTCCCGAAAATACACTTATCTATGCGACATCAAACAGACGTCACATTGTCAAGGAAAGCTTTGCGGACAGAACAGGTGATGATATCCATATAAACGATACCATCCAGGAAACGCTTTCGCTTTCAGACAGATTCGGATTATCCGTAAACTTCTCAAAGCCGTCTAAGGAACAGTATCTTGAGATAGTATTTGCTCTTGCACGTGAGAAAAAGATCATGGTAAGCATTGAAGAACTGACGGAAAAGGCAGAGCGTTTTGCTATTGAACGAGGCGGCCGCTCACCGAGGTGCGCACGGCAGTTTATATCGGCTCTTGAAACATCTCTCAGCTTGTAAGCTGACGATATAAAGGAGAGTATCCCTGATGAAAAAAATAATTGCCATAGTAATGGCAGCTTTACTTGCATTTGCATTGTGCTCATGTTCGCCCGGCGCTCCGGAGGAATATCCGGTAACGCTTGCTGCAATAACCGTTACCCGGCGTCCGGAAACAATAGTCTGCCTGAGTGATTCTGTTGCAGATATTATGATAGCCTGCGGTTATGCCAACAGAATAACCGCAAGATCGGATGAGTGTACGCAGTCTGCGCTGTCGGACGTTGATTCGGTCGGAAAAAAGTCGTCACCTTCGTATAATAAGATAATGGATCTTCATCCGGATGTTGTCTTTGCAGATAAAACTCTTTCCGATGAGATGTACAACAAGCTTAGAGATAATGGTGTGACAGTGCTGATAATGATGCCTGCAAAGGATTCTGAAAGCCTTGTAACACTTTATGAAAATATCTGCTCTGTTGTAGGCGGAAAAGTGACAGGAAAGAAAAACGGTTCTGAAAAGGCTTTTTCAATACTTATGACAATGAGCGACCTTCAGCGCATAGTTCCTGAGAAAAATGTTGTCGTTACTGCCTGCTACCTTTATGATATAGATGGACATACTGCTTTGAGCAGCACTATGGAGGGTAAGATACTTTCATATACTAATGCAATAAACGTATGTACTACTGATTCTCCGTCAGGCGGCAATATCCAGAAGATAATTCTTTCAAACCCTGATTTTATTTTCTGCTCAGACGGTGTGAAATCTCAGATCATGAATGATGAAAGGTTCAGCAAGCTGAAAGCCGTAAAGAATGGCAATATTTATGAGATAGATCACCTGATAATGCAGCGTCAGGGCGGCAGTATGACGGATGTGCTTTCATTCCTGATAGAATTGATGTACCCTGAGCTGAAAATAACTAAAAACAGCGGCGATACAAGTGCAGATAAAGAAAAATCTGAGGTAAGCAAGCCGCAAACGAGCAAGTCTGAAACAAGTAGATCTGAAAACAGTAAGTCTCAGACAAGCAAGCCGCAGACGAGTAAACCTGAAACAAGTAAACCACAGACAAGCAAGCCCGAAACGAGCAAGCCGGAACAGAGCAAGCCTGAAGAAAGCAAGCCGGAACAGAGCAAGCCTGAGGAAAGCAAGCCGGAACAGAGCAAGCCTGAGGAAAGCAAGCCGGAACAGAGCAAGCCTGAGGAAAGTAAGCCGGAACAGAGCAAGCCTGAGGAAAGTAAGCCCGAACAGAGCAAACCTGAGGAAAGCAAGCCGTAACAGAGCAAGCCTGAGGAGAGCAAGCCCGAACAGAGCAAGCCTGAGGAGAGCAATCCGGAACAGAGCAAGCCTGAGGAAAGCAACCCCGAACCGAGCGAGCCTGAAACAAGTGAACCTGAAACGACTGAGCCTGAGACAAGCAATACAGAAGAAAGCAGCGAGCCGGAAGTATCTGCGGACAATTCGCTTTACATCTATGACGGACTTTCTTATGGCTATGGTGATTCAAGCTATGATGTTGTGCTGATACAGAACAGGCTTGCAAATCTTGGATATTTAGATGCAATTTCTACGGGATATTACGGTTATGATACACGTGCAGCATTTACGGCTTTTGAAGAAAATAACGGTCTTACGCCTGACG
The DNA here is from genome assembly GCA_902802105.1 of uncultured Ruminococcus sp. Classification (GTDB taxonomy): domain Bacteria; phylum Bacillota; class Clostridia; order Oscillospirales; family Acutalibacteraceae; genus UBA1213. Next base: position 36,213 of record CADCKR010000014.1, on the reverse strand, counting down.
GTTATGCATCAACTAATGAACTGAGACTGCTTTTCTCATCGGATATCAAGAGAGCATAAGCATACCGGATCAAGGATAATAACAGGAGTGACAGGATTGAAAAAAATTATATGCGCACTTTGCTGCTTTACTTTGATGATAATTCCCTGCGCCTGTTCAGAGCAGAAAAATAATGACGATAAAGACAGGAAAACAGAGCTTACATATTCTTCTGAACTGTCCTCCGATATATCTTCTCAGGAAATATCGGAGGAGAGTGAGCCTTCTGTTGATCCGCTTGAAAGCTTTGAGGTCATACCAAAGCTGCCCGAGGTGCCTGACTATATCAGGACAAATCCGAGATTATACGCTTCGTTGCTGCAAAATATTATGAGCCTTTATTATTCGGGTCTGCTGAACGGCAGGATAAATACAGACACAGTTACCTTCCGATTTTCGGAGGATGTACTTCCTGAGCCTGATGCTGATGCTGAAACACGCAGAAAGACAGCAAGATACTGTACTATCGGAGGTGCTCTTGAATATTTCGGATACGACTGTAAGGATTACATGAAATACTATGAGCTTTATAACGGCTGCCTGCCGTATTTCTGCTATGACCATGATGCAAATATTTATGCGGAAATTGAAAAGCCTTTGAATAAGGTTCTGTATCTTACCGATTTTGCGCAGGCACTTTTCTTTATATATAAAAATGCAAACAAGGAGACTGTCGAGCGGGATGCGATGGCTTTTGCCGCAGCTGAAACTGACAGTGCCGTAAAAAGCTACTATTACGGCATAAAAAACGGAACGATAAATTCATCCGTTAAGCTTTCTCATTCGAGAGATACTCTTCCGTCTCCGGATGCTTCTCAGGAAGAGCGTGACAGTCTTGCAAATGAAGCTACGATTGCCGGTGCGATAGACTACGCAGGATATTATACACCGCTTTATCCTGTAGTATCAGCTCTTGGATATAACAGCAAGACCGGAAAGATAACAGTTATGGATCATACGGAGCATTTTGTTCTTTTGATAAGCTCACCTGAAATGAAGATAGGAAAGATATTTCCATAAAGAATGACCTGATCAGATCATAGTGATCCGATCAGGCTGTTTTTTTAATAGTTCCAAAAATGTGGTGAAAAGACGGGTGCAGGGGCTGCGTCCCTGCCGAGGTCCAGGGCGAGGAGCCCTGGTCGCACTCCGCAGAGTGCGAAACCCTTTGTGCAATAGAAAAATTACAATTCTGCGGGGTGAAACCCTTTGTGCAATAGAAAAATTACAAGTCTGCGGTGCGAAACCCTTTGTGCAATGAGAAAAATTACAAGTCTGCGGTGCGAAACCCTTTTTGCAATAGGAAGATCAAGCAATCGAGCGCAGATATTTCTTTTGCTCATCGGTGAGCCTGCGGCTCTCAATGGCTTTTCTTATGGCGCGTGCATGAGTTGCAGGGTCAAGCCTGCGCTGTTCGAGATATCCTATTACACTGTCATACTGTTTTGCAAGAGCAGTTGCAAAGTACCACGCAGCCATCATGCTGACGTAGTATTCATCACAGCATACCTTGCTTACCATCAAAGGATAATCCTCGTTAAAATCATCGTCAAGGAAGTGAGACATAAGCATACCTATTGCAAAGCGTATAGTATATGTGCCGTCATATGTGCCGTCTGCTGATAACCACTTTTTTATGTATTTTATCAGCTCAGGCTTGTTCCTGCGAAAACACTTAGGCGACATCTGGTCGCAGGTCGCCCAATTATCAACAAACGGCAGGAATATTTCAATATGAGCTATGCAGCTTTCAAAATCCTTTATTTCCGATATGATGAATGCGTGAAGCTGATTTTCATCAAATAACCTGTGAGGAAGAGCTTTCAGGAAATCCTCAATATCCTTTCGTTTGGAAAATTCTTTTGCAAGCATTCTCAGATCGGGAGTTCTTACGCCTATAAAGTAAGATCTGTCAACTGACGGTATCAGCTTGATCTGGAAATCCTTGTAAGCTGTATCCTGATGCGCATATAGTGCTGCTGTTATTTCTTCATTTATCATGATCGTTCTCCTTTTTTGAAATACTATTTGTTTATTTTTTTATTTATATACCTTTAGTATATAAATACTCATGCTTAAACTGTTCTTTTTATAAAAAAATGCTTGACAATATCCGCTTTAAATGATATAATCTAAAAGTCGAAGGCATAAGCACATCTTTGAACAACCGAAACGCCGTGTACCGAACGGTACGCACGGTGTTGTGAGAGGACGGGGGTTAGCCACCCCCTCCTACTCGATCTAAATTCGGGCATATAGGCATATAAAAGATAAGTTCAGCAGAGATGTTTTCCGGCGGAAACCTCTGCAAAGCAGAAGTACCGCCCGGATAAACATAGTGGGATTTTTCCTGTTCCGTATATAATTACACTCTTTATATCAGAAGTTTGAACCGCCAAGACCCCAGTATCTTACTTCTTCATATTTGACATATATTCTTCCGGCCGGAACCCCTAATATCCTTGAGATAATCTCTGTCAGTTTGCCGGTGAGAGCATCATAAGCAGATGCGGATGCACTGCCGTAGAGCTTTACCTCAGCTATAGCAGCAGGACTGTCGCTGCCCTTGAACCATAGGCTGCTGCCGCCTTCAAAGCTGAGCATGAGCCATGCTTCACTCTTTCCAATAAGAGATATAGCCTTTCCGAACTCTGTTTTCAGAGCGGTTTCCTGTTCCTTTGAAATGCTTACATTTGTTTTTGTGCTGATAAACGGCATAGTTGATCACCTCATAAAAAATTTATACTGAGAGCCGGTCAATATTCTTTACAGCTCTTGTACAGCAAAGCAGATAGCTCACAGCAGTCAGCACCATGAGCAGGACAATAAGTATTATAATAATCATAAGCGAACCTATCGGAGTAAATTTGAAGGCAAGATATGAACCCGCACAAATAACGCCCTCCATAAGTATAGCGGCAGCCATATTAAAGAAAATATTGTAGTTTCCTCTCAGAGCGTTCAGCTCACTGTCCCATACGAGCTTGGGATTGACAGAATCCATGAATATTCCGAAATATGATGCAAATATTACCGAAAGCAGGCTTATCACGCAGCAGATCAGTATCATTTTTATGCCAAGATTAAGGTAGATGCCTGCTGCAATAACATAAATGAGCATACCCGCTCCGCTTATGATAATGCTGACAAGCACTTTTATATTTATCTGCGCCATGTAAGACATGGGAATATATTTCATGAATGCAAAATGATTTCCCTCGCGTGTCAGTGCGGATGATGCGATACAGTTGCAGGCAGTGACCAGAACAGACATGGCTGATATCCCTAAAATTAAAACAAGAACTGTTTCCTCGTTTCCTTTGTGGATATCATTTATGAATGATTCAAGGAAATTCGTTTTTCCCTGCAAAACATAGATAAGATACAGAAACAGCGGCCATATCAGGTTTATCAGGATGCAGTTCATAAAGTATGCGGGTGTGCGGAAAAGTATGCGGAACTCTTTTTTCAGATAGGTAATGCTTGGCCTGTGTTCCTTCATTGATGACAGAGAGCTGCTGAGGGTTTTGCGCCTTGATGATGAGCTGCGGCTCACGTCTGCGGCAGTACTGAAATATATAAGCTCTGCGATAAGCAGGAAAAGAGCAACGGAAACAGCATTGACAGCAATGTAGAACAGCAGATTGACAGCAGTGTTGTTTACCATTGACAGCATAATGAAATGCACATGAGGGAATATGATATTAAGTGTGTTCAGCAGTGCATTTCCGGGGTCTGCAAGAGCAGCTACAAGATTATCCGGATCAAGACCTCCGCTTGAAGATACTATAATTATCATCAGCAGGATAAAAGCAAAGGTAAGAAATCCTGTGAGCTTGTTGACGGTATCCTTGTTTTTTATAAACCCTGTAATCAGCATTACAAGCATACAGATCACCGCGCAGTAGGCAAGCGGTACTATAGGCAGCGTCAGCATTGCAAACAAAGCTATTATCCATGAATAGAAGGGCAGGCCTGCTGCTATGATATATCCGGCAAAGACCGCAATTATCAGTATGAATTCCATGATGCTCTCGCTGATAAGAGCGGCGGTGAATTTTGATGCGATTATCTGAAACGGTTTGAGCGGCAGCGGCAGGAGATTTTCTATATCTCCAGAAAAATAGAACACGCTGAAAATTACGTTCAGACCAAAAATAAACGAAAAGACCGACACTATCTGCAAAAAAAGCTCGGCGGCATTTGCGCCTGCGCCTGTAGGCATGAGCTTGGCGGTAAGCGAATATATAATGACGCCCACGAAAAATGCCATCGGAAGCATTATCCCGAATACGGCAAATATCGCCATTACATAATAAAAGACCTTTTTGCGCTTTTTTTCCTCATTGGTGGGCTCAACCGAGGCGATAAGTGCTTTTACAAGCTTAAAAAATATACTCATTTTTCTGTCAGCTCCAGGAAAATTTCTTCAAGGGAGCTGTTCTTGCTCTTGGCTTCAAGCTCCTCTAACTTACCGTCGTACAGGATATGTCCTTTTTTGATTATCATTACCTTGTCACACAGCTTCTCTGCCACCTCTAAAACATGGGTCGAGAAGAACACGGTATTTCCGGCTTTTGCGTGATCCCTCATCATCTGTTTCAGCTCGAAGGCTGATTTCGGGTCAAGGCCGACCATTGGTTCGTCAAGTATCCATACAGGCGGGTCGTGCATGAGAGCTGCCACGACCATTATCTTCTGACGCATTCCATGTGAATAGCTCATCATCGGAGCAGTGAGGGCATCTGTCAGCTCAAAGCGCTCTGCAAATTCGCTTATGCGTTTACGGCGTTTTTCGGTCGGCACATGATAGATATCTCCTATAAGGTCAAGAAACTCGTTTCCCTTTAGTCTGAGGAACATATCCGGACTGTCGGCGATATATCCTATAGATTCCTTTGCTTTGATGGGGTCTTTGCGCACATTGAATCCGTTGACGGTTATCTTGCCGACGTCTGCTCTTATGATACCGGTGATAAGCTTCATCGTTGTGGTTTTTCCTGAGCCGTTTGGACCTATAAAACCGACGATCTCGCCGCCTTTTACCTCAAAGCTGATATCATCGAGAGCACGGACTGACTTATTATAGGTTTTCGTTACATTTTCAAGCTTTATCAAGGTCAGCACCTTCTTTCTTGGTATAAGTTTAACATAATATTTCTTTATTTACAAGATATTTTAGCAATATTGTTTTGAGTTAATATGATTATTATTTACTGTTTTCATAATATTTTTCTGTAAGAATATTTACATCAAAACATAGTTATGTATAATGGATATTAAAACACTTTACAAAACGGGAATTTGTTGTATAATGAAAATATAATATGACTGAAAACAGGAATAAAGAAACATCGAAGCAGGATAAAAGGAGAGCAGCAAATGAAAAAACGCGGATTTATTATAACGGAAACAATTTTTTCACTGATACTTGCGGCTTCTGTTGCGGCAGTTGCTGTGCTTGCCGTTGATCTGAAAACAGATCAGTTCCATCTTGACAGGTTCAACCCGTTTGATCAGGGCAGGTCGGATACAGCTGCCGAAAACAATGATAAGAGTGACGCTCATAAGGAAAACAGCAGTGCATCGGCAGACAAAAAGACCTCAGACGCCGCTTCAAAAGAAAGTACGGCAGATGCTTCAAAGGACAGCACAGCCAAAGAAAACAGTGAAAATAAGAAAAAACCGGAACAAAGCAGTAAAGCTGAGTCTTCAGACAGTGAGGCTCAGACACTCAAATTCAGGAAACAGCCTGAAAATCTCAGCGAGCAGCCAAAGGAATTAGCTGACGCAATGGCCGCATACGATTTTGACATAGATACACAGCTTGACGGCAATAAGCTCATTATGATAGATACAGTCAATTCCGGTTCTCTGTCAAAGGCTATAGTCTATTGCTTTGAGAAGTCTGAAAGCGGATACTGGTGGAACATTGCAGATGACGGTAAGCCTGTCACGAATGAAGCTTACATAGGTGAGAACGGCTCCGGATTTGATCCTGCTATTGACTCTAAGATCACTCCCGGCGGTATTTTCAGTGCAGGCGCAGGATTTTACATCAAAGAAAAGCCCGACACCTCTTATGAAATGTTTCAGATAACCGAAAATACCTATTGGGTAACTGATCCGGATTCAACATTTTACAATCAAAAGGTTGAAAGTACGGAGAATAAGGACTGGAGCAAGGCTGACCACATGATAACCTCAGAAAAGTCATATAAGTATGGTCTGACTACATCCTTCAATACCTATTCGCCCGACAGCGCTCTTGCCTCGGCAATATTCCTCCACTGCGGAAACGCGCCTACGGAGGGAAGCATTGCCATGCCGGAGGAGGTTATGAAGGCTATACTCGAATGGCTTGACAAAAACAGCAATGTCACATTGTTTATAACTATATAAAATAAATAGAATTTTTTGCCGTGTCTTTACTGCCTTATCGCCAAGGGACACGGCATATTTTGTGGGAGGTAAGGATGGAAGCTTTTTTAATGATAATAATGTACATACTTACAGGTCTGGGAATATTGATGACGGTTTCGTTTTTTATCAGCGAAATAAAGCTTGATGAAAAAAAGTTCCGCTGGTATTATTATCTTCCGTCGGCTGTGCTGAATATCGCCTATGGGATGGCAGCGCCTCATTTGTTCATACTCTGGCTGTATATGCTGTCTGTGGGCAATTTGCTTATGACGGTGCTGATACCTTTAATTCTGCTTCTGGCCGCTGCGGGCAGCAATTCGGCATTTTTTATTTTCTTTATGCGAAGGGATGATTTCAGCGGCACGTTTTACTGGAGCCTTTCGCTTACATCGCTTTTTGTGATATCCTATTGGGCAGACAGGCTTATTTTTCTTATAGGATAAATTTTCGGGTGCGGGATAGAGCATTATGCATAAAAATAAGACCGTTAGTCAAATAAATCGTAAATAATAGATAAATATTCATTGACAATAATGTGCATATGAGATATAATCTATTTATGCTTTATAAAAATATTGTATTTTTTGCTTAAAGCTTCATGATATCATTATTAAGGAGGAAAACAACCCTATGAAACAGTATCCCGCAAAAAGCATTTTCAACATTGCACTGGCAGGTCACAGCGGATCGGGCAAGACTTCTCTTGCAGAAGCAATGCTCAATCTCGGAGGAAATTCCGAAAGACTCGGCAAGGTAAGCGACGGAAATACCGTTATGGACTTCGATCCCGAAGAGATCAAGCGCAAGACTTCTGTTCAGACAGGCGTAGCACCTGTTGAATGGAAGGGAAAGAAGATCAATATCATTGACGCTCCCGGACTCTTTGATTTTGAGGGCGGACTTTATGAGGCTGTCAGAGCTGCCGATACGGTACTGATAACTGTTTCGGGCAAGGACGGAGTTTGCGTAGGCACAGAAAAGGCTGTAAAGGCTGCCGACAAGAGATCACTCACAAAGGTTTTCTTTGTCAATGGTCTGTGCGATGAGAGCGCAAGATTCTATCGTGTTTTCGAGAACCTGAAGGCTTCCTTCGGTCCTTCGGTTTGCCCTGTTGTTGTTCCTTATATAGTAGACGGTCAGGCAGACTGCTATGTCAATCTGCTTGAATATAAGGCATATAAGTATGTAGACGGAAAAGTAACGGTTGTTCCGATACCTGATATGGGCGACAGACTTGAGGGTCTGAGAACGGCTATAAACGAGGCAGTTGCCGAAACAAGCGATGAAATGTTTGAAAAGTACTTCTCTGGCGAGGAATTCACTCCTGAGGAGATAATCGTCGGTGTAAGCAAGGGCGTAAAGAACGGATCTATCAGCCCTGTTTTCTGCGGTGACGCACTGCTTACCTACGGCGTTGAGCAGCTTCTTAACGGACTTATCTGGCTTGCTCCTACAGCTGAGGATAAATCCGCTGAGATCGCATTTGATACGGAAGGCAGCCCTGTCGAGCTCAGCGTAAACGAAAGCGCTATGACGGCAGCTATCGTATTCAAGACCATTGCTGACCCGTTTGTCGGCAAGCTCTCATATTTCAAGGTCGTTTCCGGCAAGGTATCTGCGGATACACCTCTTGTAAATATGAGGACAGGCAACAGCGAAAGAATTTCAAAGGTAATGACCATAAGAGGCAAGAAGTTAGAGGATGCTCCCTACATCGGCGCCGGAGATATCGGTGCTGTGGCAAAGCTTTCTGCTACAAATACAGGTGATACCCTCTGTGCTCCTGCAAGAAAGGTAGTGCTTGACGGTATAGATTATCCCGCACCTTCACTGACAATGGCTATTGCTCCCAAGACAAAGGGCGATGAAGAAAAGGTAGCGCTCGGTGTTCAGAAGCTCTGCGAAGAGGATCCGACCATCAGATTTGAAACGAACCACGAGACACATCAGATGATAATAAGCGGCATGGGTGAGCAGCATCTTGACGTTGTAGTGTCAAAGCTCAAATCAAAGTACGGCACAGAGGTCGTTCTTTCCAAGCCGAAGGTAGCATATCGTGAGACTATCAGAAAGACCGTAAAGGTACAGGGAAGATACAAGAAGCAGACAGGCGGTCACGGACAGTTCGGTGACGTTTGGATAGAGTTCTCACCCTGTGACAGCGAAGATATGATCTTTGAAGAGAGAGTTGTCGGCGGTGCAGTTCCGAAGGGCTTCTTCCCTGCTGTAGAGAAGGGTCTGAGAGACAGCATCTCAAAGGGACCGCTTGCAGGATATCCTGTAGTAGGCCTGAAGGCTACGCTCTATGACGGTTCATATCATCCGGTAGATTCATCAGAAATGTCATTCAAGACAGCCGCTTCACTTGCATATAAAGCAGGTATGCCGGATGCATCTCCTGTTCTGCTTGAGCCTGTAGGCTTGCTTAAGGCTACTGTGCCGGATGCAAACATGGGCGATATCATGGGCGAGGTAACAAAGAGAAGAGGCCGTGTGCTGGGAATGAATCCTTCCGAGGATCGTATGCAGACCATCGAGGCAGAGGTACCTCAGGCTGAGATGAGCGACTTTGCTACATTTATCCGTCAGTGCACACAGGGACGCGGATATTTCTCTTTCACATTTGTACGTTACGAGGAAGCACCTGCTATGGTATCTCAGAAGGTAATAGAAGAAGCAGCTGCAAAATAATATAATGATACTATAAAAAATAACGTTCCTACAGACAGTTAAATGTTTGCAGGAACGTTTTTTATACAGATTTATTTACACGTGCTTTTTATCAGGAATTAGTATCAGAGTATGACGTTATCACATAAATCTGTTTTGCTCTGTGCTGTATTCAAAGCCGACGGCTCTCAACTTTGACGAGATCTTTTCTGCATCAAAGCTGTTGCTCTTGCAGAACTCCTCAAAGGATGAATATTTATCCCTGAGCTGGGTGTTGATGAACGAATAGAGTATGATAGGATCTTCGGGTAAGCTCATGTCAAAAACTCCTTTAAATAATTATATGTTTATGCATTCTTTTCCAAGGCTGTATCAGAACCGAAATATATATCGTACCATACAAGAAATACATATATGGTCCAGACCTTGCGGCTGTTGTCATCCTTGCCGGTAAAATGCTCGTCAAGGTATGAAACGATAAGATCGGTATTGAAAAACTTCTTTGCAGTTTCTGAGGTAAACTTGCTCTTTACTATTTCATAGTATTTTTTATCCCTGAGCCATACGCGGGTCGGAACAGGAAAGCCGAGCTTTTCTTTCTGAGCCGTAGCTTTTGGCAGGTGACGCAGAGCGGCCTGACGCATTGCATATTTGGTCGTTCCGTGAGCAATGCGGTACTTTGTGGGGATAGTCCTTGCTACCTCGAAAACCTTTCTGTCAAGGAAGGGAACGCGCAGTTCAAGAGAGTTTGCCATACTCATGCGGTCTGCTTTGAGCAGTATATCGCCTACCATCCAAAGGTTTATATCGAGGTACTGCATTTTTGTTACATCGTCATAGCCCTTTACACGGTCGTAGAATTTTTTGCAGAGATCCTGGGGTCTTGTAACGATAGAAGGATCCTTGAGTATTTCGCGCTTTTCCTCATCGTCATACATGAATGCATTGCCTATAAATTTATCCTCGGTCTTGCGGGCGCCTCTCATAATATAGCCCCTGCCCTTGATGTGCGGCCAGCGCTTTGCCTTTCTTGCAAGAGCATAGCGCAGCTTCTGAGGTACTATCTTCTGATATGTCTTGAAAACATGAGGCTCGTTGTAGATGGTATATCCTCCGAAAAGCTCATCTGCGCCTTCTCCTGAGAGAACCACTTTTACATACTGGCTTGCAAGCCTTGAGACGAAGTAGAGCGCGATGCATGACGGGTCAGCAAGCGGCTGATCCATCTGATATTGTACCTTTGGCACAGCCTCCCAGAATTCCTCGGAACCGATAAGGTGAGTGTGGTGCTCAACGCCTATTTCCTTTGAAAGTCCCTCAGCCCAGCTTATTTCATTATATCTCTCACCAAAATCAAAGCCGACAGTAAACGTCTTCTGATCTGCAAAGTACGTGGAAACATAGCTTGAATCTACGCCGCTCGAAAGGAAGCACCCGACCTCAACGTCGCTTATCTTATGTGCATTGACAGAATCCTCAAAAGCGGCCTCTATTTTGTCTACTGCGTCCTCTATTGAAAGATCCTTGTCAGGCTCGAAGGTTGCCTCGAAGTATCTTGTCACCTTTACCTTGCCGTCCCTGAACCAGAGATAATGGCCGGGAAGCAGGCAGTAAATGCCCTCGAAGAAGGTCTCAGGCGGGACAACATACTGGAAAGAAAGATAGTTATCAAGCGCTTTATAGTTAAAGCTCTTTTTATATCCGGGGTATTGAAGTATACTTTTGATCTCGGATCCATAGACTAAATTGCCGTCTATCACCGCATAGTGCATAGGCTTGATGCCAAAGAAATCCCTTGCAATAAAGACGGACTTATCAACGGTGTTATATATAGCGAAGCCGAACATACCTCTCAGTCTGTCGAGAAGCTTTTCGCCCCACTGCTCAAAGCCGTGCACAAGTACCTCTGAATCGGTCTTTGTGCGAAAGCTGTGACCAAAACTGATAAGCTCTTCTCTCAGTTCACGATAGTTATAGATCTCACCGTTGAACATGAGCACCAACGTTTTATTCTCGTTGTAGATAGGCTGGTGTCCGCTTTCCAGATCTATAATGCTAAGTCTGCGAAAGCCCATTGAGATGCTTTCATCCTTATAAAAGCCTGCGCTGTCGGGACCTCTGTGGGTGATCACATCGGTCATTTTTTCGATAACGCTGTCACGATGGAACACCTCGCCCGTAAAACCGCACAATCCGCACATAAATCTTTCCCCTTTTTACTTTTTTCACACAGGCACTATTTGCCAGATGTGTACTTTATTTTAGCACAATAAAACTCAGCTTTCAATATTTTTTAACGGAAAAATGAAGGTTTTTACTCTAAGATAATTGCATTCATATTTTGCCGGATGATCTCATACTAATTCCTGATAAAAAGCAAAAATTGTCTGCTTTTTGTTAGGTATTAGTATCAGTGCTGCACATGATGTGTGCCCGTAAATATACGTCATTTATATGCGCTGTCTGCGTATTCAGTAAATATATGCTGAAATTAACATATTTTACCAACAAATGTTAAATAAAACTGATATTTGCTTGAATTGTACATCAAAACGTGATAAAATATCTACAGGTGTTTTTTAAATATGCTTTTTTGCAGGCATCCTGCGTTAATGAAGCTCTGAATTACGGAGATATCTGCAAAAGGCAAAACAAAGGAGGAATATCTAATGGCAGAAAAGAAAAAAATGCCGCGAAAGATTCTGTCGGTCGCTTTGTGTACATCGCTCATGGCCGGCACAGGGGCTATTGCACCGGCAATACTGCCCGGCGGCAGTATGAATGTCAGAGCAGCCGGGTTTGAGCCGATGTATCATACCTTCGGAGTGATCGGCGGCTTCAATAATTGGAGCGGCGACGTCGCTATGACAGATGACGACGGAGACGGTGTTTATGAGGCTGTGATCGATGTGGTCGGTACATACGAGTTCAAGGTTCGTGCAGACGGCGCCTGGGATTACAGCTGGGGCGAATACGAGTATGATTATGACCGCACACAGAACAGCCAGACCAACTGCAGCGCAACGATCCAGGAAGGTGAAAAGCTCATAGTACAGTTAGATACGACAAAGGTATCTGATCATGCTAAAGATAACAATTACTCATGCGTAAATGATGAAGATTTTGATTTTTACGAAGACGGCTATGAGTACTGGCCGGTTATTTATCGGGTAGGTGATACTGAGCCTGTTGTGAATAACAACTCTGAGATATCGGCATCAAAGATATCGCAGGGTATGAGCGTAACTCTGAAGGGTGCTGCATCAGGCAACACAAGCCCGTATGAGTATGCTTATGTAGCACAGAGTCCTGACGGAAAATGGACTGTTCTTAAAAATTACAGTTCAGATACATCATACGTTTTCACACCTGCTTCTCTGGGCAAATATAACATACAGATCAAGGTAAAAAACAAAAACGGTACAGTCAAGACCAAGGATTTTGCTCTTGAAGTAACAAATGAGTTTGTAAACCTTTCTGAGATATCACCCTCATATATTATCAAGAATACGGAAGTTACCATAAAAGGCGCAGCGGCAGGCGGTACCAAGCCGTATCAGTTTGCTTATGTGGTAAAGCAGCCTGACGGAAAATGGACTGTTCTTAAAAACTACAGCACGGATACGACCTGCACCTTCAAACCGGCGGCTGACGGTGATTACACCGTACAGGTCAAGGCTAAGGACAGCAAAGGTACTGTAAAAGTAAAGGAATTTACATTTAAAACTGCTGAGCAGTACAAGCCTTTCACCACTCTTGGTGTTATGGGCGATTTTAATGATTGGGAAAGCGATATTGAAATGACCGATCCGGACGGTGACGGTATTTATGAAGCGCTTGTATACGGAATTACCGGAAGCTATGAATTCAAGGTTCGTGCAGACGGCGCCTGGGACTACAGCTGGGGCAAATATGAGGCTTATTATGACCGCACACAGAACAGCTGGACAAACTGCTATGCAGAAATTGATGAAGGCAAGATGCTGAAAATATGGTTCGATACAACAAGGGTCGCACCGGAAGCTGAAGCAAATCCTGATTCAAACGTTAACGATGATGAATTCAACTTTGCAAATGACGGATATGAGTACTGGCCTGTAATGTATGAAGTTGTTGATGAGGTACCTATATTTGAAAATAACTCAAGTATATCCGCAGCAAAGATCGCAGAAGGAATGAGTGTTACTGTAACGGGTGATGCATCCGGCAATACAAGCCCGTATGAGTATGCTTATGTGGCAAAAGCTCCTGACGGAAAGTGGACAGTGCTTAAAAACTACAGCACAGATGCATCTTTTGTCTTTACTCCCGAAGCTATAGGAAAGTATACAGTCCAGGTCAAGATCAAGGACAGCAAGGGCACGGTTAAGACTAAGGATCTTGCTCTTGAAGTAACTGACGAGCTTACAAACCTTTCTGATGTTCCTGTGCAGTATATCGTAAAGGGCATAAACATAACGATCACAGCAGCGGCAGCAGGCGGTGCAAAGCCTTATCAGTTTGCTTATGTGGTAAAGAAGCCTGACGGAAAATGGACTGTTCTTAAAAACTACAGCGCAGATACTACCTGTAATTTCAAGCCTGATGCCGAAGGCGAATATACGATACAGGTAAAGCTCAAGGACAGCAAGGGCGCAGTTAATGTCAAAGAGTTTGATTTTTATGCAGAAGAGCAGTACAAGCCTTTTAAAACTCTTGCTGTAATGGGCGACTTTGATAACTGGGAAAACTATATTCCTATGAAGGATGATGACGGCGACGGTATATACGAGGCCGATATAAATTATATAGGCGATATAGAATTCAAAGTATACGGTCTTGATGAAAGCGGCGATGGGGACTGCTATTGGAGCAAATACTACAAAAATTATGACCGTACATATTATAATTATACTAATGTCTACGCAACAGTGGGAGAGTGCCAGAAGCTTGTCGTCAGATTAGATACAACAAAGGTTGACGATGATGCAAAGGCTAACAAGAATTCCAATGTTAACAAGGATAATTTCAATTTTGCAAATAGCGGATACAAATACTGGCCTGTTACCTTTGAAGCAGTTGATGTTCCGCCGGTGCTGAATAACGATTCTTCTGTTTCTGCAGCCAAAATATCAAACGGTATGAGCGTAACGATCAAGGGTGCAGCATCAGGCAACACAAGATCATATAAGTATGCTTATGTAGCAAAATTCCCCAACGGAAAGTGGGCTGTGCTGCAGAATTACAGCGCTGATGACACTTATGTTTTCACTCCCGCAGCTACAGGCGATTATACATTGCAGGTAAAGGTAAAGGACAGCAAGGAAAATGTAAAAACTAAAGATTTTGCTCTTAAAGTAACTGACGAATTTGTGAACCTGTCTTCTGTTTCAGATAGATCTTTACAGAAGAATATGAGTGTTATCCTTACAGGTTCAGCAGCAGGCGGCTCAAAGCCCTATCAGTTTGCTTATGTGGTAAAGAAGCCTGACGGAAAATGGACAGTGCTCAAAAACTACAGTGAGGATACATCATGCAGGTTCCGTCCTGAAGCAACAGGAAATTATACAATACAGATCAAGGCTAAGGACAACAAGGGTGCAGTTCTTGTAAATGAATCTGAGCTTACTGTTGCCGATGACGGTGAACAGTATAAGCCCTTCACCTCTCTTGGCGTGACAGGAAACTTCAACAACTGGGAAGATGACATTCCTATGACAGACGATGACGGTGACGGCGTTTATGAAGCTGAGATCACTGTACCCGGACGTCACCAATTCAAGGTACGCGCCGACGGAGGCTCTGATTATACATGGGGTGCTTACAGCAGCTGGTATGGCCGTACAAAGAACAGCGGCAGGAATATCAAAGCAACTATCGGAGAAGGTCAGAAGCTTATAGTCAGACTTGATACTTCAAGGGTATGTGATGAAGCAAAGGCTGATCCGTATTCATACGTTAATGAAGAATATTTCAGCTTTGCAGATAGCGGCTATAACTATTGGCCGGTAACATTTGAGGTCGTTGG
The DNA here is from genome assembly GCA_902802105.1 of uncultured Ruminococcus sp. Lineage (GTDB taxonomy): Bacteria > Bacillota > Clostridia > Oscillospirales > Acutalibacteraceae > UBA1213. The sequence continues at coordinate 21,074 of CADCKR010000014.1, read as the reverse complement.
CACCTGTGAGCAGTATAAGCCTTTTACTGTTCTGTATATATACGGCGGGTTTGATGGATGGAACAGCTATACAGAAATGACAGACGATGACGGCGACGGCATCTATGAAGCTGAGATCTATGATACAGGCAGTTATAATTTTTCTGTTCTTGCAGACAGAGACTGGAATTATAACTGGGGCGCTTATGACGAATGGGATGACAGTACTCTTTCAAATTCCTGCTATGCAGAAGTTGAAGAGGGTAAAAAGCTCATAGTAAGGCTTGATACAACTAAGGTATCTGACGATGCAAAAGCCAACAGCAGTTCCTACGTTAATGAGGCAGGATTCAACTTTGAGGCTGAGGGTTATAATTACTGGCCTGTAACATTCGAGACTGTTGATACTCCTGTTGTATTTAATAACAACTCGACTATCTCCGCAGAAAATATATCCTTGGGCATGAGTGTTACTCTCACCGGTGCAGCTTCAGGCAACACCAAGCCGTACAGATTTACTTATGTTTTACAGGATCCAAACGAAAAATGGAGAGTTCTCAGCAGAAATAGATCAGCAGGAACATATACTTTTACGCCTGATACTTTAGGTAAATATAAAATATACATTAAGGTCCAGGACAAAAGAGGCGTAGTAAAAACCAATGAGTTTACGCTTAACGTGACCGATAAATTTATAAATATCTCTGAGATATCTTCTTTGTCGATCAAGGCGGATATGAAGGCTATCCTCAGAGGAAAAGCAGCAGGCGGCACAGAGCCCTATCAGTTTGCTTATGTTGCAAAGACACCTGACGGAAAGTGGACTGTACTTAAAAACTACAGCGAGGATACAGTGTACAGATTTGCTCCCGGAGCTGTAGGTGATTACACGGTACAGGTCAAGGCTAAGGACAGCACGGGCGCTGTCAGGATCAAGGAATTTGCGCTTAAAGTCGATGCTGCTCCCGAGCAGTACAAGCCGTTCAAAACTCTCGGCGTATACGGCGGCTTCAATAATTGGAACGATGATATCGCTATGACAGATGATGACGGCGATGGCGTTTATGAAGCTGAGATAGATACTATCGGCAGCTTTGAGTTCCGGGTCCGTGCAGATAAAAGTGATAATTACTATTGGAGCAAGTACATTTCATGGTACGACCGTACCGAAAACAATTATTCATCATTAAATGCAACTGTCGGAGAATGCCAGAAGCTTATAGTAAAGCTTGATACCACCAAGACAGATGCTGAGGCAGAGGCTAATTCATATTCCAATGTTAACAGCGAAAACTTCAGCTTCAACTTGAACGGCTACAAATACTGGCCTGTTAAAGTTGAAATCGTTGATGTTCCTCCGGTGCTCAACAATGATTCTGAGATATCTGCAACAGAGATAGCAAAGGGTATGAGCGTAACGCTTACAGGTATTGCATCAGGCAATACAGGATCGCGTCAATTTGCTTTTGTTGCAAAGGGTCCGGATGGCAAGTGGACAGTGCTTCAGAATTACAGCGCTGAAACATCTTATGTATTCACACCCGCAGCAGCAGGCAAATATACATTGCAGGTAAAGGTAAAGGACAGCAGAGGCAGTGTTAAGATCAAGGAATTTGATCTTAATGTAACAGCTGATCTTGTAAATATTTCAGATGTGCCTGTTTCGTATATCGCAAAGGGAATAAATATTACGCTTAAAGGCGCAGCAGCAGGCGGTACAGCACCGTATCAGTTTGCTTATGTCGTCAAGGATCCTGACGGAAAATGGACTGTGCTCAAGGGCTACAGTGCTGATACGTCATGCGTTTATAAGCCTGAGCTTGAGGGAGAATATACGATACAGATCAAGGCAAAGGACAGCAAGGGCGCAGTCAGGGTAAAAGAGTTTGTTTTTGCTGTTGCTGAGCAGTACATACCATTTGAGAGACTTGGCGTGATGGGCACTTTTAATGACTGGGAAGGCTTCATTTTCATGACAGACAGTGATGACGATGGTGTATATGAAGCTGAGCTGAATTATCGTTATGGCACTGAGTTCAGAGTGTATTCTATAGATGAATACGGTGATTATTATGATCGTTGGAGCAAGTACTCAAAAGATAATGATAAAACATACAACAACTATAACTACTGCTATGCAGATTCATTCGACAGCAGCAAGAAGCTTATTATCAGGCTTGATACGACCAGGGTTGATGATGAAGCAAAGGCAAATAAGGATTCCTATGTAAACGATCCTGAATTCAGCTTTGCTAAGGACGGCTACAAATACTGGCCTGTTTCATGGGAGGTCGTTGATGCGGCTCCGGTAATGAAAAATGAGTCAAGTATTTCGTCCGAAAGAATAGTATCCGGCATGAGTGTAACTCTCAAAGGATATGCATCAGGAAATACAAGCCCCTATGAATTTGCTTATGTAGCAAAGGGTCCCGATGAAAAATGGACAGTTCTTCAGAGCTACAGCACTGAAACATCCTATGTGTTTACTCCTGCAGCTGCAGGTAAATATACCATACAGATAAAGGCAAGAAACAGCAAGGGTACTGTTGAAGTCAAGGAGTTTACTCTTAACGTAAGCAATGAATTCACAAATATTTCAGAGCTTTCATCCGATTCTATAACAAAGGATGTAAGACTTGTGCTCACGGGTGCGGCAGCAGGCGGCACAAAGCCCTATCAGTTTGCATTTGTGGCAAAGGATCCTGCCGGTAAATGGTCCGTACTCAAGGGATTCAGCGCAGATACGACCTGTATATTCAAGCCTGAAGCCGAAGGCGAATATACGATACAGATCAAGGCAAAGGACAGCAAGGGCGCAGTCAAGGTCAAGGAGTTTGCGCTCAGAGTTGATCCTGCTTTAGAGCAGTACAAGCCTTTCAGAGCTCTGAGGGTAATGGGTGAACGCGATTACTGGTATGATGTCTACGCTGATATGAAGGACGAAGATAACGATGGCATTTATGAAGCTGAGTTATACGATGCCGGCGAATACTATTTCAGAGTCTATGGTCTTGACGATGAATACGAATGGTATCCGAACTGGAGCTCGTATGATCAGGATGACGACACTACATACTGTAATTACAGAAATATATATGCAACAGTTACAGAGGGTAAGAAGCTTATAGTCAGACTTGACACAACAAAGGTTGATGATGCGGCTATAGCCAATAAGGATTCCGCTGTAAACGATCCTTCATTCAGCTTTGCAAGATACGGCTATAAATACTGGCCTGTAACATTTGAGGTAGTTGATACTCCGCTTGTGGTGAACAACGATTCATATATCTCTGCTGAAAGTGTTATTGAGGGCATGAGCGTAACTCTCACAGGTGCAGCTTCGGGCAATACTTCTCCTTATGAGTATGCTTATACAGAAAAAGATCCCGCAGGAAAATGGACGGTCATAAAGAGCTACAGCAGTGAAACTACCTGCGTTTATACTCCTGTATCTGTAGGAAAGCACACAATACAGATCAAGGTAAGAAACAAGGAGGGTACGATAAATGTCAAGGAGTTTACCCTCAATGTAACGGGTGAGCTTACGAACATTTCTGAAATATCATCTTCCAAAGCAATAAAGAACAGAGGCGTGACGCTTACAGGCGCAGCATTAGGCGGCACAAGAACATATCAGTTTGCTTTTGTTGCACAGGGTCCTGACGGAAAATGGACTGTAATCAAAAACTACAGCGCTGACAATACCTGCATCTTCAAGCCGGCAGATCTGGGCAAATATAAGATTCAGATCAAGGTAAAGGACGGCAAGGGTGCTGTTGCTGTCAAGGAATTTGAAGTTGAGGCAGTTGAACAGTACATTCCCTTCACTTCTCTCGGAGTTATCGGTAACTTCAACGAATGGAACGGCGATCTTGCTATGACAGACAATGACGGCGACGGTATTTACGAGGCTGTTATTGACAAGGCAGGAGAGTATGAATTCTTTATTCGTGCAGACGGCAGCTGGAACTACTGCTGGGGTGCATACGATGATTGGAACGACTGTACGCAGGACAGCTACAATGTATACAAAGCAACGGTCAGCGATGGTCAGAAGCTTACAATAAGATTTGACACGACAAAGATCGCTGATGAGATACAGTACAGTTATTCTGATGCAAAGGATCCGGAATTTGACTTTCCGGCAAACGGCTGCAGATACTGGGGAGCATCAGTAAATATTGCATAAGAATAAGCCTTATGGCGGCTGAGAAACTCTCCTGATATCCTTTCAGGGCAAAATGATCAAAAAAATATCCCCCGTTCATATCGTAAAGATATGGGCGGGGGATATTTGATACGGTGCTTTATACTAATACCTAAGTCTGCTTTTTATCATGAATTAGTATTATTCCTCAATAGGAGGAAGCTCTGCATTTTCGTTTGTGGCGTGCTTGAAGGTAGGAACTATCTCTGCGATGAGCTCCTCGACCGCAGGCTTATCGTTCCTGTAGGCTGCGTAGTAGAGGTTTTTAAGGTGACGGAAAAGCGCATCATTATCGAACTCTATCGGTCGGCCTATGTATATTTTTTTGTTGTCTGTCTTGGTGATGCCCTCTTCATTCAGGAGCAGCTCCTCATAGAGCTTTTCACCGGGACGCAGACCTGTATATTCTATCTTGATATCCTCGTGCGGCTTGTAGCCCGAAAGCCGGATAAGATTTTCGGCAAGTACCTTTATCTTGACAGGCTCGCCCATGTCAAGAATGAATATCTCGCCGCCATGAGCGATACTTCCGGCAGTAAGCACAAGCGACACGGCCTCCGGTATAGTCATAAAGTAGCGGATAATATCAGGGTGAGTTACCGTAACAGGGCCGCCTGTGCGTATCTGTTCCTTGAAGAGAGGTATTACCGAGCCGTTGGAGCCGAGCACATTTCCGAAACGCACTGCAACAAAGTTCGTTTTGCTTTTCCTGCCCATCATCTGTATGAGCATTTCGCATATACGCTTTGTGGCGCCCATTACGTTTGTAGGATTTACAGCCTTGTCTGTAGATATCTGCACAAAGTTCTTTACATGATATTTGTCGGCTACCTCGATCAGCTTCAGCGTTCCGAATACGTTGTTCTTGACAGCCTCTTCGGGGTTTGTTTCCATCAAGGGTACGTGCTTGTGTGCGGCTGCATGGAATACAACGTCTATATCGTGTGTTTTGAATATATGATCCAGCTTTTTCTTGTCGCGCACAGAAGCTATCTGTACTTCAAACGACAGGTCTGATCCGTGTTTGCGGATAAGCTCCTGCTGTATGTCGTATGCATTGTTTTCGTAAATATCAAGTATGATAAGATGCTTAGGCTTCAGTGATGCGATCTGCCTGCACAGCTCGGAGCCGATCGAGCCGCCGCCGCCGGTGACGAGTACAGTCTGACCGATAAGATACTTGCCGTATTTTTCGGTATCAAATACGACAGATTCACGTCCGAGAAGATCCTCTACCTCTACCTGACGTATGGATGAGGTTATCGGCACACCTGATGTCATAAGATTGTATATGTTAGGAATGATCTTTACATCAAGGTGAGTGTTTGCGCAGGTGTCAAGGATACGTTTTTTATCTGAGATGCTTATCTGGGATATAGTAAAAAGTATTACCTCTATATCCAGCTTATTGCAAAGCTCCGGTATGTCGTAGGTCGTTCCGGCAACACTTACTCCGGCAATGCGCCTGTGAAGCTTTTCCTTGTTATCGTCAACGATGCACACGGGGATATATTCGTTTCCGGGAGTTTTGGAAAGCTCGCTCAGCACAGATAACGCTCCCTCGCCGGCGCCTACTATCATAAGCCGTTTTTTTGCTTTGTGGGCAAGGTTCCTGCGTTCAAGTATCTTGTTCAGGCGGTATATTATCCTGAACAGGATAACGAACAGTGTAGACATGAGTGCGTTTATAATATATACGCTCGAATGTATCGCAAGACTTTTGTTTATGCCGCCGACAGCTATCATTACAGACATAAACACAAGGTTTGCCGCGAGTGAGGCTATAGCCGCATAGAAGAAATCTTCGGTATCGGCGTATCGCCACATCTTGTTATAAAGCCGGAAAATACAGAATACAGCGGCAAATGATACGTTTAGTACTGCAAGCCCTGTAAGGAAAACGCTGCCTGCACCGTCAAGCGAAAAGCTTCCCCTGTAGAATACAAAGGAAATATAATATGAAAGGTTCCAAAGCAGCATATCGCATATAAACAGTATTATGCGTCTATGGCTGAGGATCAGATTGAGTATTTTAAACATAGCAAGCTCTGTCCGTTCTATTATTGTTTACAGCAAATAGTATCAGCTGCATATACGTTCATTATATTACAGTTTATCACAAAAAACAATGATATTTTTAAAAAAGCCATGTAAATCAATTTTGGCCGGCAGGTTATACGGGGGAAACCCTTTTCCGGCGGAAAAAGGGTTCTCCCCCGGACCCCCTTCCTAAAACCGCTGAATTTGATATGTCTGAGACCAAAATACTGCACAAAATTATCCTCTATTGTAATTTTGTGATACTGCCTGCTGTAAATTTTAAAAATTGATCTCCCTGGCGGCAAGCTGCCGCTCCCGATTCGCTTCTTGTTCAACACATACAGAAAATTAGTTAGGAGTGTGGAGTGTGGAGTTAAAATTAAACTGTAAAAGAAGTTTTTGCAAAGCACCGCGAATGCACCGGCTTCTACGGGACTATCTGCAGAATGAGAATAACAAAGCGAGTGTAAACGAGCGGAGCGGAAAGGGGAGCGCAGGCTCTGCGCCAGCGTCTGCTAAAGAAGTCTTTGCAAAGCACTGCGGATGCACCGGCTTCTACGGGACTATCTGCAGAATGAGAATAACAAAGCGAGTGTAAACGAGCGGAGCGGAAAGGGGAGCGCAGGCTCTGCGCCGGTGCCAATTCTGCGCAGAAAGTAAATCAGCGTCTGTAAAAGAAGTCTTTTCCGGACGTAAGTTCTTATTCGCCGAGACAGTGCTTTGCCCAGAGCAGGAATGCATAGACAGCATATATCCTGTTCCAGAGAAGCTCCTCGCCGTTTATGTATCTCTGCCACATAGAGCTCAGCTCGTCAATGTTGAAGTATTTTTTGGCGGTTTCGCCGGTAAGCATTTCGGTTATCGGCTTGTTGAAGCGTTCCTCGGCAAGCCATTTGCGCACCGGAACAGGGAAGCCTACTTTTTTGCGGAAGGCGGCCTCATAGGGCAGAAGAGAGCTTGCTGCTTTGCGGAATACATACTTGTTCTGTCCTTCCATGAACTTCATCTCTGCTGGTATCCTTCTTGCAATGTTGAAAAGACGGAGATCGCTGAATGGAGTGTGGAGCTCTACGCCGCAGGCTGTGCTTGTGCGGTCTGTGTTAAGGTAGATATCGCCTTCAAGCCACAGTGAAACGTCTGTTGTGAGCTTTCGTGCAAGCTCGTCCTGCCCCTCGGTCTCGTTCCATATTGCAGCGACCGGATCGGCTGCGTTTACATTACTGTCAAAATCCTTCATAAGTGAGCGCACAACATCCTCTGACATGATGTGTGAGCAGGTGAGGTAGTATTTCCAGTCGGGCTGCATGGGTGTTTTGTGTGCATTGTAGCCGCCGAAAAATTCATCTATCCCTTCGCCGGAGTATACGACCTTGGTGTGCTCTCTTACAGCGGTGCAGCCTATTGAGAACGCAACTGCCGAAGCATCGCCCAGAGGCTGCCCCATGCCTTTTATAACTGATGGTATGCGCTCAAAGTATTCCTCTGCGCTTATCATTCTTTTTCGGAAGCCCTTGCCCAGGACGCTTGCGGTCTGTTCGGCAAGTGAGGATTCGTCAAAGCCGCTCTGCTCATAGCCGACATAGCTCACGGTGTTTGCATAGACGGCGTCGCTTGCAGCTAACAGGAAAGATGAATCAACGCCGCCTGAAAGGAATGATTCCTTATACGGGAATTCAGCGTCGTTTTTTTCTTCGTCAAATATCTGAGTGATGACTGACTTTATTTCTTCTGCCCACTGATCAACGGTTTTTGAATGATCCGGTTCAAATTCAGGTCTCCAGTAGCGGTATACCTTTGCGTCCGTTCCGTCCCATTCAACGTAATGTCCGGGCATGAGCTTGTAAATGCCCTCATAGAAGGTCTCGCTGCCGATAGGATAGCCATAGAAAAGGTACTGCTGCAGCATACGCTTGTTAAGGCGCTTTTCAATGCGGCTGTCTGCGGCCAACTCGCTGATATCGCCGGAGCAGATCAGCTCATCTCCTGCCTTTGCATAGAATATATGCTTCTGACCGACCTGATCGCGGATTATGTATAGCTTCTTTGCATCATTGTCATAGATCGCAATGACAAACATACCGAAGATATGTGACATAAAATCAAGTTTCCACATGGTATAGGCTTTTGTGATTATTGCTTCCTCTCTTTGCTGACGGTTCAGAGCGGGGTCGATGCCGAGCTCGCCGCACAGTGCTTTCCAGTTGCGGATATAACCGCTGAAATAACGTATCTGAACTGTTTTTTTTGTATTTTCCATAGCTTCTCCCTCTTTGTCGGATTTTGTAAAAATTATAGCATTTTGGGAAATTTACGTCAATATTTTTTTGCATATGAGCTGGAGTTTCAGAGTGCGGAGTTCAAAATGTTAATAAAATGTTCGCAGCGTCTGCTAAAGGAGTTTCGGCAAAAAGCAGCGGCGCACTATGAACTAAAAAAGCAAAAGAATTGTAATCGTTCTGTTTGTCGAAAAATGTTGATAATGCTGCTGAAATATGTTATAATCCGATTATGGATCAAAAAAGGAGGTCGTAATTATGGCAAAGGGAAAGTATGCCAGAGAAAGCAGTGGTCCTAAAGGTGCAGTGTCATTGATCTTTGCGCTGATCGCAGTTGGTCTTCTGGTGGCAGCGGTAATACCTATGGAGAATATCAGGGATACCGGCATCAGATTTTCAGGCTGGATAAATGTCGCATTTGCAGGCGGAGCTTTTGTGTCCGCTCTTATTGCGATCATTCTTGCAGCAACCGCAAAAGCAGGCGGCAAACGCCCCGGCTCAGCTAAGGCAGGACTTGTTTTCGGCATATTATCGCTTATTCTTTCATTGCTGATCAGTGCAGGTACCTGCATGGTCGCACTTATCTCTGATTATGCAAATAACGGAGAAGACAGCTTCCTCGGAACGAACATTAAGGATAATCCTGATCTGAAATCACAGATAGATGATCTTCTTGATAAAATTCTCGGAGAGGATAGATCCTGAGAGACACCGGGCGCCGGGCAAAGTGAATAACAGAAATGCGGCAGCACAGTCCGAAGGCATAAAAGTATTGTCATCAGGCTGTGCTGCTTATTTACAACAGGACGCCGATGTGTTATAATCTGAATTGATATATAATCGGAAATAGTATAAAAGTGGTGGTAAACATGGCAATAGACAGATCAAAGATAAGAAATTTCAGTATAATAGCACACATAGATCACGGCAAGTCAACTCTTGCCGACAGGATACTTGAGCAGACGCAGTCTGTGGCTGTGCGCGACATGGAGGATCAGCTTCTTGACAATATGGATCTTGAGCGTGAGAGAGGCATAACCATAAAGGCTCATGCCGTGACGCTTATCTATAAGGCTGATGACGGGGAAGAATATGTGTTTAATCTTATTGATACTCCCGGTCATGTTGACTTTAACTACGAGGTGTCAAGGTCGCTTGCAGCCTGTGAGGGTGCAGTGCTGGTCGTTGACGCATCTCAGGGTATTGAAGCCCAGACGCTTGCAAATACCTATCTTGCGCTGGATGCCGGACTGGAGATCGTTCCGGTGATAAACAAGATAGATCTGCCAAGTGCTGACCCGGACAGAGTAAAAAACGAGATCGAGGATGTTATTGGTCTGCCGGCAGAGGATGCACCGTGCATTTCCGCAAAGGTGGGCATTAATATACATGATGTTATGGAGCAGATAGTGAGCCTTGTTCCGCCGCCTGAGGGTGATGACGGCAAGCCGCTTCAGGCTCTTATTTTCGATTCGTATTATGACAGCTACAAGGGCGTTATCATATATGTCCGAGTAAAGGATGGTTCGGTAAAGGTCGGCGATACCATACGCTTTATGGCTACGGGCAAGGAATTTTCTGTTGTTGAGTGCGGATTTATGCGGGCAACGAGCCTTGAACCGGCGCAGGCTCTCTATGCCGGAGAAGTAGGATATATTGCTGCATCTATCAAGACCGTCAGTGACGCCCGTGTAGGAGACACAGTCACGCTTGCCGATGCGCCTGCGGCTGAGCCGCTGCCGGGTTATCGCGCAGTGCAGCCGATGGTCTTCTGCGGAATTTATCCTGCTGACGGTGCGAAGTATCCCGACCTGAGAGAAGCTCTTGAAAAGCTTGAACTCAATGATGCGGCGCTGTCGTTTGAGCCGGAAACATCGGTCGCTCTTGGCTTTGGCTTCCGCTGCGGATTCCTCGGTCTGCTGCACATGGAGATCATACAGGAGCGTCTTGAGCGTGAATATAATTTAGACCTCATCACTACTGCGCCGAGCGTTATTTTCAGGATAACCAAAACTGACGGTACAGTAGTTTATATAGATAACCCTACGAATTATCCCGACCCGGGTCAGATCGCAAAGGCTGAGGAGCCTGTGACGGAAGCACATATATATTCCCCCTCGGAATATGTCGGCAATATCATGGAGCTTTGTCAGGACAGGCGCGGCGTTTTCAAGGATATGAAATACATTGACTCTGACAGGGTGGATATACATTATGTACTTCCTTTGGCAGAGATCGTTTATGACTTTTTCGATACTCTGAAATCACGCACAAGAGGTTATGCATCATTTGACTATGAGGTGTCCGGCTATCAGGAGTCGAAGCTTGTCAAGCTTGATATTATGCTCAACGGTGAGGTAGTGGATGCGCTTTCGTTTATCATACATTCGGATAAGGCATATACTCGCGCCCGCAAGATGGCTGAAAAGCTCAAGGAGAAGATCCCGCGTCAGCTTTTTGAGGTGCCGATACAGGCTTGTATCGGAGGAAAGATAATAGCGCGTGAAACCGTTAAGGCGATGCGCAAGGACGTTCTTGCCAAGTGCTACGGCGGTGATATTACCCGTAAGAAAAAGCTTCTTGAAAAGCAGAAGGAAGGCAAGAAGCGTATGCGTCAGCTTGGTACGGTAGAGGTGCCGCAGGAGGCGTTTATGGCTGTGCTAAAGCTTGATACTGACTGATAATAAGGAGAACCGGAATTATGAAAAAAATGATCCTTGCATATAATTTCAGTGAGGAAAGGCTGTCCGGCGTAAAAAGGTCTGCAATAGCCGTTAAGGCTGCTGTCAGGGTAGTTGCGCCGGAAAGCTTCGGAGAGAAAATAGGATATCTTGCAGGCGTTCCCGGCTTTGAGCAGGAGGGAACGGCGCCTGAGGGCAGCTTTCAGGATGAAATGCTGCTTATGAGCGGCTTCGACAGTGCTGATATTGACATGATGATAAAGTCGCTGCGCAAATACGGAGTAGGCAGAGTAGCATTGAAGGCTATCGTTACCGAAACCAATACAGGATGGAGCAGCGTTGAGCTTTATAATGCTGTAAAGGCCGACCATGAAGAAATGCAGCGGCGTTCGTCAAAGGGTTAAGTAAATATGTATTATACTTATATGCTGAGATGTGAGGATGATTCTGTATATACAGGTATCACTACCGACCCTGTGCGCCGTTTCAGGGAGCACATCAGCCGCAGCAAAAGGGCTGCGGGCTATACACGTTCGCACAGAGCCGAAAGGGTCATTGCTCTCTGGAAAAGCCGTGACCGTTCGCTGGCATCAAAGTTAGAGTACAGCATAAAGTCACTTGACAAGCAGCAGAAGGAGCTTATAGCTCTCAGCGGCAGTCTGAATATTTTTAGCGGCAGGCTCTCAACAGAAGATTACACGTTTGTTCCGGTCTCTGAATTTTTTAAGGATGATATGCAGTAAAATATTACTCTGAGTATAATGTACGAACAGTAATATTAACTGAGTGTATAAATAAAAATTAAAATACTTATAGTATAATTATATATACTTGATGTAATATTTTTGGTAAATAAACTTTTTGTATAATACAATTTGTAAAGGCGGGCTTTTCCGTTAAAAATATAAGTGAACAAATAGCGATAAAAGAGGGTGTTTATGTGACACGGGAAACTGCAAAAAGGATGATAAAGGGTTTTCCTTTAAAATTGAAGGCTCTTGCGAAAGAGGATATTGATGCCCGTGCTTACGTCAGCACGGAGCTTGTTCCCGTGTTTGAGATAGAGGACGGGTATTATCAGATGACTGTTAATTATAAAATAAGGCTGGATGACGGGTACATATACGGCAGGGCGCAGAGCCTTGAAGACTTCGTAAAGCTGCATGATGCCGCCGAACGCGGAGAGGTCTTCCGGATAATGTACCTGCAAAAGTCACGCATCATTATAGAAATAGAGGAACGTGATGCATAATAATTACAAATAGTATATTATACTGAATGTATTATAGAATGGAGTGATAAGATGGAATACGTTTTGAGGACGGAAGGGCTGACTAAAAAATATTCGGGCACAAATGCGGTAAATGATGTTACTCTCACGGTAAAGCCCGGAGAGATATACGGCTTTGTGGGCAAGAACGGAGCAGGCAAGACAACATTTATGAGAATGGTTCTGGGCCTTATAAAGCCTTCGGGAGGCAGCTTCAGCTTTTTTGACGGGCAGGATCTACGAAATGCCGGAAAGCGCATAGGCAGCCTGATAGAAACACCTGCGCTGTACAGGAACCTTTCTGCGAAGGATAACCTTGAGCTGTACAGTATAATGCTTGGAGCTGATAAAAGCAGGATACCGGAGCTTCTGAAGCTTGTCGGTCTTGGAGATACGGGCAAAAAAACGGCGGCAAAATTCTCTCTTGGCATGAAGCAGCGCTTAGGCATAGCTATGTCGCTTGTAGGAGACCCTGATCTGCTTATGCTGGATGAACCGATAAACGGTCTTGACCCGATGGGTATTGTTGAGATAAGAGAGCTGCTGCTCAAACTTAAAAATGACGGAAAGACTATATTCATTTCGAGCCATATTCTGGGAGAGCTTGAAAAGATCGCAACGTGCTACGGTATTATTTCATCGGGCAGACTGGTAGATGAGCTTACTTCTGATGACCTGAGAAGGCTTTGTGTGGAAAAAACCGTAATAAAGACGAGCGACCCCGAAAAGGCAAAGGATATTGCAGCCGGGCTGCTGAAAAATGACAGCATAACCGTCAAAAACGGGAAGGTGTATATTGTGGGAGATATCCCCAATATAGGCGAGCTGACAAACGAGATGTTCAAGGCGGGCATAGTGGTATCGGGCATCGCCAATGAAAATGACAGTGCGGAGGAGTACTTCCTCCGGAAGATGGAGGAGGGCTGAGTATGTCTGAGCTTTTCAGGTCTGATTTTTTTAAGCTGAGAAAAAGCAGGAGCATCCTGGTATGCCTGATCGTGTCGTTTATTCTTGGTGCTCTTATGTCGGTGATATATTATATTGCATGGCAGGAACTTTCGCGGACAATGGACGAAACGCTCAAAATGATAGAAGGGATGGGGGATTATTCCGGAGTTGTTATGGAGGCTATGGATATTCTTCCGAGCGACAATCTGTGGTCTTATATCAATGTATCCCTGTGTGATCAGAATGTGCTGTATATTGCGGCGGTGGCAATAGGTATTTTTGTCGGTTCGGAATATTCGATGGGCACGATAAAAAATTCGCTGACGAGAGGATTCCGGAGAAATTCGGTTTTCTTTTCCAAGATGATCTCAGCAGTGCTGATCATGGTGCTTATAGTATTTGTTTATGCAATAGGCAGCGCTGTGCCCGGATGTATACTCTTCGGATTCAGTGCCAATATCTCTGCGGGTGATATGCTCATGTGCATCGCTCTGTATCTTCTGCTGTTTATTGCAGCGGCAAGCTTTTATGCAATGATAGCAGTAATAACAAAGAGGACCGGCTATGCGATAGCTGCTGCACTCATCCTGCCGATCATTGTGACAGCGCTGATAAATGTTATAAAGATCGGCAATCAGGATTTTGGCAGTGTTTCAAGATACTGGCTGTTTGAAACCATTACGAATACCCAGAAGCTTGTACAATCAGGCGAGGGATATGTTCCGGCAATATCCGGCGCGGTTTATCTTGCATTGTCATCCCTTATCGGTATTGGCGTATTCAGGAAGCAGTCGATATCGTGATCTTGTTACGGATAGCTCCTAAGATAAAAAACTGAAAAAACCTGATAATAAAAATATATACAAATTTAAAAATTGATGTTATAATATAAGGGGTATTTTGATCGTTCACGGCAGAATTTTTGTTCTGACGATATGAAAAGGGTGTGATATAATATGAGTATGGGTAAAATATTAGTAGTTGACGATGATATCAATATTTGCGAGCTTCTCAGACTTTATATTGAAAAGGACGGCTATGATGTCGTTATTGCAAATGACGGCGGTCAGGCTGTTACTAAATTCAAAACAGAAAAGCCGGATCTTGTAATGCTTGATATAATGCTGCCTGTTCTGGACGGATGGCAGGTTTGCAGGGAGATAAGAAAAACATCTCAGTGCCCTATAATAATGCTGACAGCAAAGGGTGAGGTGTTTGACAAGGTGCTCGGCCTTGAGTTGGGCGCTGATGATTATGTGGTAAAGCCGTTTGAAACAAAGGAGATAGTTGCAAGAATAAAGGCAGTGCTCAGGCGTGTCAGCGGCAACTCACCCATTGGAGAAACGGTATCCGACAGCAAAAAAGAGGTAAAGTATGAGGGGCTGTCGATCAATCTGACAAACTATGAGCTGAGAGTAAACGGTGAGCAGATAGATACTCCGCCTAAAGAGATGGAGCTGATATATCATCTTGCAAGCAACCCCAACAGGGTATTTACAAGAGATCAGCTTCTGGATGATATATGGGGCTTTGATTATTACGGCGATTCCAGGACTGTGGATGTGCACATCAAGCGGCTGAGGGAAAAGCTTGAAGGCGTGTCTGATAAATGGGCATTAAAGACAGTGTGGGGAGTAGGTTATAAGTTTGAAACCAAAAATTAGATTTTTTTCGGGAAAGTCGCTTTTTCTCAAATATATGAATGTCAGTGTGATAATAGTATTCCTCAGCTTTCTTTTGTTGGGAATAATACTCACACTGACTATTTCGAGCTATTGGTACCGTGAAAAGCATACTGCTCTGGAAACAAGGGCTGAGAATATATCCGATTACATCAGCATGAACCTTAAAACTATGCCTGTCGATCCCAACGGCAGGGGTGATTTTGTCTGGGCAAACAATAACTATACACAGTACCTTAACCGCTTTCTGAGCATTTATGCGGATGACGTTGATTCAGATATCATTATTATAGACAACAGCTGTATGGTTGTAATGTCGATATCTGATAATGAAAAGCTTGCAAAGGGAACGTATGTGAGAACAGAAAGTGTTCAGAGAGCACTGGATCAGAACAAATATTTTGAGAAGGGTACTCTTGGCGGCATCTACAAGGAGGATCGCTATATTTCCACTAAGGCGATACACGGCAGCAATAACTCGGACATTATAGGTGTTGTTATTATAAGCGCAAATACAAAGGATATAGATAATTTTATGAGTATGGTCATGCAGATATTCTTCCTTGCGGCTATTGCTACATTATCTATGTCTATTCTGGCTATAGGCGTATTCTCTTATAATATGGTAAAACCGCTGCGGCAGATGTCTACTGCGGCAAAGCAGTTCGGAAAGGGAGATTTCAGCGTCAGGGTAAGTGCTACAGGCAATGATGAGATAAAGGAGCTTGCTACTGCCTTCAATAATATGGCAGAGTCGCTTTCAGCGTCTGAAACAACAAGAAAGAGCTTTGTGGCAAATGTTTCGCATGAGCTGAAAACACCGATGACTACGATCGCCGGATTTATTGACGGTATACTTGACGGTACTATCCCGCCAGAAAAGCAGAATCACTATCTGCATATTGTTTCTGACGAAATAAAGCGTCTTTCGAGGCTTGTGCGTTCAATGCTGAATCTTTCGAGGATAGACAGCGGCGAGCTGAAGCTTAATTATCAGACCTTTGATCTTTTAGATGTACTGGTGAATGTAATAATCACATTTGAGCAGGAGATCGACCGCAAGGGTATAGACATAAAAGGTCTTGACATGATAACGCCAAAGTCTGTATACGGCGACAAGGATCTTCTGCATCAGGTGGTTTATAATTTAGTGGAAAATGCAGTAAAGTTTACCAATGACGGCGGATATATCGAGTTCAATATTATAGAAAGCCTTGAACGGTTTGATTTTATGATAAAGAACAGCGGCATGGGTATCGGCGCCTCTGAGATAGAGCACGTTTTTGAGAGATTTTACAAGACGGATAAATCAAGAAGCAAGGATAAAAAGGGTCTTGGTCTGGGGCTGTATCTTGTCAGGAGTATTATAAGACTTCACGGCGGCGATATCAGTGCCAAGAGCAATGTGGGAGAGTATACGGAATTTGATTTTTATATTCCAAAGATAGCTCAGAAAAAGAAGCACGAAAAGAACCGCTGAGATATTAAAGGAGGCTGGAAAATGTCCCTGGAAAAAGGAAACGGCGCAGAGGAGCAGAATGTCAATGATCTCATAGGCAAAGACGAAAAAAACGAGGAGCCAGCCGACAGCAGTGCAGAAGCATCTGCCGGAGGTGAAGCTTCTGTGACTGATAATGGTGACGATGATGCTTTTGCTGATCCGGCAGAGGAAGAAGATACAGCACCAGGTGAAAGCTTTTTTTCGGATGATGACGGAAAGCTGCCCGAAATATTTCTGAACGATCAGTATGACGGTATGGAAGAAGAGCCTAAGCCTATGTCATATCGTGACGAGGAGAGCTATAATTATCAGCAGCCGCAGTTTTTTGTTCCGACTGTCAGCAGACGGGATGCGGACGATCTTTTGTTCCCGCCTTTTTCGTCTCCGGGCAAAGGGAAGGGCATATATCTTCTCAAGACACTGATGTGGATGGCGAGTGTTGTCATTGCGGCAATGGCTATATTTCTTATTTTCAGGATCATTGACAGAGAGGCTGAGCCGGAAAAGCGGGAGGAAAGGATCCCTTATAATTTTTCTACAGACGCATCCTATGCGGAGGAGCCTTCTGTTTCAGGAGCGCCAAAGGTATCGGCTGACCCTAACGGGCCGCAGATATCCACGCTTGAAACGGATAGTGAGTTTTCCACAAATCCTGTCAATCAGGCTTACCGCAAAACAACTCCCTCTGTGGTATGCATTACCTCATACAAGGGCGGAGAGGATTTTGTTCTTGATAAGATCGGTGACGGTTCGGGAATAATCATATCAAAAGACGGTTATATAGCTACAAACAGTCATGTTCTTGATGATGACAAAGAAACCGGTGTGCTTGTCACGCTTGCGGACGGGACGCAGTATCTCGGCACTATTGTCGGCATGGATACAAAAACTGACCTTGCAGTGCTGAAAATAGACGCAAAGGATCTGACGGCGGCCGAATTTGCTGATTCCGACAAGCTTTTTGTCGGTCAGGAGGTTTATGCGATAGGCAATCCGGGAGGATCAAACTTTTCAAACTCACTGACTAAGGGTACGGTTTCGGCATTGAACAGGACGCTTTCTACAAACGGATATGTCAGGTATATCCAGACGGACGCGGCTATAAATCCCGGAAATTCCGGCGGTCCGCTGATAAACGATAATGGCCAGGTAATAGGCATGAACACGGCGAAGATCGTCAATACCAAGTACGAGGGCATGGGGTTTTCGATACCGAGCAATAAAGTCGCAGAGATAGTAAACAAGCTGATAAAATACGGCTATGTAAACGACAGAGGAACTATCGGTATAGAAGGCAGTACCTGCAATCTGTACGAATCAAAGAAGAAGAATGTTCCGCAGGGTATGGTGATAACTTCGGTTTCTTCTACAGGAGCACTTGCCGGTGTTGATGTAAGGGATCATGATATAATCACGGCGATAAACGGCGTGAGAGTGAAATCCGTGGTTGAGTTTATAGATGAGCTGAGCAAATATAAGCCGGGAGATGTGGTGACACTGAGCATATTCAGGGCTTCGGACAATATGAGCAGGAGTTCATATTCTTTTGACGTTAATGTCACGCTTTTGCCGGATAACTGAAAATAAGAAGATATTATCAGGGGAAGTGCCGTATATTTTCGGCGCTCCCTTGTTTTTTGGTTTAAGTCACTTTATTGACATAATGATACAAAATTCCGTACAAACGGCATTTTCTTGTTAAAGCATTGCTTTCTGCGGTGTCGGAGAGAAGGATTATGATCTCAAAAAAATATTTTTTTCAGCCGAAGTGTCATAAATCAAAGTGCAGATGAATATAGAATAGTTGGAAAATAATTGTCCGATAGTCCCGTGCCGCCGAAAATGATATTCCTTAGCGGAATTATGCTTGATGTCATTATTGTGCAATTTGCTTCCTCGATTTGCCAATGACAAATAATGGCGGAATAATACAAAAAGGTCTCCGTGCGTTGTACACGGAGACCGCCGAGGATCATCTCATTGTTTTTTAAGTATTCAATTGTTTTCTGTTCCTTTTTTGAGTTCGTCCAGACAGTGCTGACATACAGACTGATTCTTGTAGCTCTGTACGTTGTTAGCAGAATTGCAGAATATGCAAGCGGGACGATACTTCTTGATGATAACGCAGTCGTCATCCACAAAGAATTCAACTGAATCCATACCATCTTTGATGTTCAGCATTCTTCTGATGTCAGACGGTAAAACAAGGCGACCCAACTTATCAATTTGCCTAACACAACCGATTGCTCTCATAGGTACCGCTCCTTTCCTTAAAAAAATCAATGATTTTTTTTCTGTATCTATATCGTACTATTTTTATCCAATTTTGTCAATAGATAAAAATAAAAAATTCTTTGATTTTTTAATAAAAATGTATTCTGCTAAAAGATGTATTATTAGGATTAAATCGGAAATAATTCTCAAAAACCGCATAAAAAGCGGAGATTTCAAATAAATGTATATACCGTCACAAAAATAATACCAAAATATGGTAATACAATAATGACTTTGTGATTTATACAATTTTAAAATTTGTCGTAAATCAATAATGATTATTATAATTATCGAAAATTAGCATTATATTGGGCAAAAACGCTAAAAATACCGATATCTCAAAAAAAATCATATTATCATGCAAACTGTCAGCTTTATGATGGCGATTTTGAAGCAAAATGCTACAATAATGCTGTGAACAAAATTAATTTTTTAATATGGAAAAATAAGCCACTTGCGTTTTGTGCAATTTAATGGGGGAAAATATGCTCAACATTATCTGGCTGTGCATGGTCATACTAAGCGTTATTTGTTCGATAGTGACAGGGCGAACAGGAGAACTTTCAAATTCTGTCGGAAACGGAGCTGATAAGGCGGTACAGCTCATAATTTCAATGGCGGGAGTCATGTGTCTATGGAGCGGCATAATGAAGATCGCGGAGCGCAGCGGTCTTACGGGGCTTATCGCAAAGCTGCTTTCGCCCGTGCTTGGCAGGCTCATGCCGGAATATAAAAACAACAGTGCGGCAATGAATGCGGTAAGCACCAATGTAACGGCTAATATTCTTGGACTGGGCAACGCGGCGACGCCTCTCGGGATAATTGCAATGAAGGAGATGCAAAAGAGCAATACGCTCAGGAGCGAACCGAATGACAGCATGATAATGTTCGTGCTTATAAATACTGCTTCGATACAGATAATACCGGCCACAACGGCGGCTCTGCGTCAGGCGGCGGGCAGCGCGCAGCCGTACAGCATACTTCCTTATGTGTGGATAGCGTCAGGGATCGCGCTGTGTGTCGGAATGATCTCGGCAAAAATATTTTCGGCGGTCGGAAAAATTAAGAAGCAGGCGATAAACAAATAATGCTTTGAGGGATCACGCGGAGGCGGTAGGGTATGGATAAGCTTGGGATGTATGCGGTGCCTGCGGTAATACTGGTTATAGTTGCTTTCGGCGGCATCAGAAGGGTGAGGGTATTTGATTGCTTTACGGAAGGGGCAAAGGAGGGTTTCTCCGCCCTGCTGTCGGTCGCACCTTCGCTTATAGGGCTGATAGTCGGTGTGACGATGCTTGAAGCGTCCGGATTTTTTGAGCTGCTGACAGCGTTTATTTCGCCGGTATGTGAAGCGGTCGGGATACCTGCTCAGGTAGTGCCTCTCGGACTTATGCGCCCTGTTACCGGCAGCGGTTCGTTTGCGCTGCTCAATGAGATACTGGGAAGCTGCGGTCCGGACAGTGCCGCCGGAAAAATAGCATCGGTAATGTCCGGTTCAACAGAAACGACTTTTTATGCCATAACCGTATATTATGGGGCTGTCGGATTAAAAAAGACAAGGTACACGCTGCCGGCGGCATCTGCGGCGGATTTAGCGGGTATGCTTTCGGCGGTCTGGATCGTCAGGGCTGCGGGCTGAGTATTGACGTATTGGGCCGGTCGTTATAAAATAAATATACAAATTGAAATTACAAGGAGATGCTGAAATGTATACTGTAAAGGATATAATTGAGCCGGATTTTGGCTGTGAGGGTCTGCCTGACGGCGAGGAGATCTGCTGTGAGGTCGTATTGGAGGATGCCGGCGGTGTGCAGAGAACGGTCAGAGCAGCTGATGCGGATCTGTACAGGGAATGTATCGAGGTCGGAAGTGCGGTGGATTATGACGGAGATCACCTTATTAAAATTGAGTGACTTGTACATTGAAATCGAAATCCGACAGTTTTTCTCAGAGTATTCCGCCGGCCGCCGCCGGCGCGAAGTAAAGATACTTTACCAGAAAACATCCAAAAAATACAAACTGTAAACTACAGAGGGAGGCAAAGGTGAGGAAAGAGGGGGATAATAATACAGTTTGTAGAAAAGGAAAAAAGTTTGAAAAAAGGTGTTGACAAAGAGGCGGAAAGGTGGTATTATAACAAAGCTGTCGCACGGGAGAGCAGCAGAGAGTAAGTCGAAACCCGCATGAACAGCGGCTTTCGGAGCGGATGCGGACTT
>CADCKR010000013.1:68333-87750 GCA_902802105.1 uncultured Ruminococcus sp. | reverse complement strand
TTATTTCTAAAATAATAGAATAAATCATTGTAAATTCACGATGTTTTTCTATAAATAATATAAATATAATAGTACCTGTAACTGTAACACCTGTAACACGATGTTCTTTGAAAAGTTAATATCAAAAATAAAAAAGGGAGTAGCAATTTGCTACCCCCACACAAAGTAAAAAAATCCCCGATCCGTGCTGGAACACGAACCGGGGAAGTGGTCTAAAATCAGGATGAAGTGATTATAGTCCGACCAACTATTATTATATCACTTCACACCTGATTTTGCAATAAGAAAGGTGTGTAATTTTTATGCGTAATCCAAACAGATATGGAACAGTTACAAAGCTGTCCGGCAAAAGGCGTAAACCGTGGATCATAAAAGAAGGGCAATCCGGTAAGCAGAAGCCTATTGGGTATGCAGCTACAAGGGAAGAAGCCCTCATGCTCCTTGCTGAGTATAACAAAAAACCGTGGGATATTGAAACAGATAAGATCACGCTTCAGGAATTATTTGATCTATGGTTGGAGAAAAGGGCTGTAAAGTTGGGAAATTCTAACCGTGCAAGCCTGAGATCAGCATATAAGCATTGTTCTGGCTTGTCAAATCTGAAGTACAATCAAATAAAATCATATCAAATGCAAGATACCATTGATTCATGCGGGCGTGGTTACTCCACGCAAGGGGCAATTAAAAACCTTTGGGGGCATCTTGATAGATTTGCAATGGAATTAGATATTGTGGGAAAATGTTGTTCCGATCTTCTTACTTCTGATCCAATACCGGAAACAACAAAAGAAATTTTTACAGATGAAGAAATAGCTTTGCTTTGGGAGAATCAAAATCTTCCGTGGGTTGATTCAATTCTTTTCTTCCTGTACACCGGGTATAGAATTTCAGAAATGATTGATCTGAAAATAGCGAATGTTGACCTTGAAGCCCAAACCATGATAGGCGGTACAAAAACAGCAGCGGGCAAAAATCGCCTTATTCCTATTCATTCAAAGATTTCAAGTATTGTTCAAAAGCGTTTTGAACTGTCAAAATCAGGGTATTTATTTGAATACAATGAAAAACGGTTGAACGAAACACAATACCGGGAATTTTGGACGGCGATTATGAAAGCCCTGAAAATGGATCATACGCCGCACGAATGCCGCCATACCTTCCGATCAAGGCTTGATTCAGCCGGGGCAAACAAGGTTTGCATTGATAGGCTTATGGGGCATAAATCAAAGGGGACGGGTGAAAGGGTTTACACACATAAAAATATAGAAGAACTCCGATTGAATATTGAACTAATAGCAAATTAGTAACAAAAAATGGGGAAACGCTGATAAATTCAAGCGTTTCCCCGATTTTGATGTTATTATATCATATTTTTTTGCTTTTTCATATAGACAGACGGGATTTTTTTGATTTGACGGCAAAAATATAGTGCGCTTGGCAAAACGGCCTGTATATGGAAGAGCTGATGTTATTTATGAAGAAATACGGCTTTCAGGAATTATTTCCCTGTAAAATAACACATCAAAAAGAAAATGAAAATCATTTTCAAATGTCTTGACATTGCTGCTCTTCGGTGATAGAATTAAGAACGGATTTCAATTTCGGAACCTAAGATAATAATATATAAAGGAAGAATTAAGTAATGAAAAAGAAAAGAATAGGAATGCTCTCTCTGCTTCTTTGTGCATTGACAGCGGTGCTTTGCTTTGCAGCTTGTTCAAAAGATCCCGGCAGCGATAACAGCGGCAGTCAGAGCAGCAAAACAGGCAGGATCAGCGTAGTGACTACTATTTTTCCCGAATACGACTGGACGCGGCAGATACTCGGCGAAAGCACAGACGACATAGACCTTAAACTGCTTATCGGCAGCGGTGTAGACCTGCACAGCTATCAGCCCTCGGTTGACGACATTATGCTTATCAGCAGCTGTGACGTGTTCGTGTATGTCGGCGGCGAATCCGACAGGTGGGTCACAGAGGCACTCTCTCAGGCTCAGAACAAGAACATGAAGGTTGTCAAGCTGATCGACGTTATTGGCAGTGCGGCCAAAACAGAAGAAGCCGTTGAGGGAATGCAGGAGCATGACCACGATGATAATGACAGCGGCAGCGAACACGAGGAGTCAGAATATGACGAGCATATATGGCTTTCGGTAAACAACGCCGCTCTTTGCTGTGATGCGATAACAGACGCACTCTCAAAGGCGATCCCCGACAAGGCTGATACATTCAGGAGCAACAGTGAAAGCTACAAGAAGCAGCTCAGTGCTCTTGACGCAGACTACAGGGCAGCTGTTTCTGAAAAGGGCAATGCCGACACTATCGTTGTGGGCGACCGCTTCCCGTTCCGTTATCTCGTTGATGACTATAATATCAAATATTTTGCGGCTTTCTCCGGCTGCTCCGCCGAAACAGAGGCAAGCTTTGAGACAATAGTATTCCTTGCCGGCAAGGTCGATGAGCTTAAACTCGGTGTTATCATACAAACAGAGAGCTCGGACGGTTCGGTCGCAAAAACGATACGCAGCAATACAAAAACCGCCGACCAGAATATACTCACCCTTGATTCGATGCAGTCTGTAACTCAGGAAAACATCCAAAACGGCACGACCTACCTTTCTGTTATGAAAAGTAACCTTGCTGTGCTGAAAGAAGCCCTGGGCAGCGTAAAGAGCTGATGATCACAATACGGAGGAAGTCTGATGCCGCTTATAGAAGTAAAAAATCTGACTCTCGGATACGAGAACCGCACAGTTATAGAGGATCTGAATTTCAGCGTAGACGAAGGAGATTATCTATGCATTGTCGGAGAAAACGGTTCGGGCAAGTCAACGCTTATGAAAACTCTTTTAGGTCTGCAAAAGCCTTTCGGCGGCGAGATCATCTTCGGCGACGGGCTCGATCGCCGGGAGATAGGCTATCTGCCGCAGCAGACTATAGTACAGAAGGACTTTCCGGCATCCGTCCGTGAGATAGTTCTTTCCGGCTGCCAGTCACGCTGCGGTCTGAGGCCGTTTTATAACCGTGACGAAAAGCTGCTTGCCGAAAAAAACATGGAGCGCATGGGCATAAAGGAATTTGCCAAACGCTGCTACCGTGATCTTTCAGGCGGTCAGCAGCAAAGAGTTCTGCTTGCAAGGGCTCTCTGCGCCACAAGAAAGATACTCCTGCTGGATGAGCCTGTTTCGGGGCTTGATCCTATGGTAACTGCGGAAATGTACGAGCTTATCCGCAGCCTTAACAAGGAAGGCATTACCATAATAATGATATCACACGATATTTCATCAACTGTTTGTTATGCAAGCAAGGTGCTTCATATCAGCAGGAAGATATTCTTCGGCACTAAGGAAGATTACCTTAAAAGCGATATCGGCAAGCTTTTTATTATGCGTGAGGAGGATGGAGCGGATGCTTGACAAGCTGATAGAATACCTGCAATTCCCGTTTGTGCGGTATGCGCTGATAGTCGGCATACTGATAGCGCTTTGCTCCTCGCTTTTAGGAGTTTCTCTTGTGCTTAAAAGATTTTCTTTCATCGGCGACGGACTTTCTCACGTTGCCTTTGGTGCAATGGCGATAGCAAGCGTACTGAAGGTCACAAACCAGATGATAATAATTATGCCCCTGACAATTTTAAGTGCGGTTCTTCTTCTGCGAACAGGGCGAAACGCTAAAATAAGAGGCGATGCCGCTATAGCGATGATAAGCGTGAGCGCGCTTGCCCTCGGATATCTTCTTATGAATATATTCTCCACCTCGTCAAACCTTTCCGGCGATGTGTGCAGCACACTTTTCGGTTCCACTTCAATGCTCACGCTCACACATACCGATGTTGTTGTGTGCAGCGTTATCTCGGCTATCGTTATAGCCTTGTTCCTGCTTTTTTACAACAAGATATTCGCTGTCACCTTTGATGAAAGCTTTGCTACCGCAGTCGGCACCCGCTCGAACCGGTACAACCTGCTTTTGGCGGTGATAATCGCTGTTATAATCGTGCTTGCGATGAATCTTGTAGGCTCGCTGCTTATCTCGGCTCTTGTTATCTTTCCGGCTCTTTCTGCAATGAGGGTATTCAAGAGCTTCAAGTCAGTCACCGTCTTTTCGGCTGTTATTTCGGTTATCTGCGCCGTTGCCGGAATGGTCATTTCGATCTTAGCAGGAACACCCGTAGGTGCAACAATAGTCGCAACTGACGCAGCCGCTTTTCTTATGTGCACAATAGCAGGGGCTTTTGTAAAATGATGCGGCAAGCTGCCGCCTCCTTCTTCTACGGCACTATCTGCCAGATGAGCAAGAAGGAGCGACACTATCCGACTAACGCCGTTGTTTTACGCTCGCAGGGAGCGTTAGCGGACACGGGAGCGCAGGCTCTGCGCAGCGGATAGGGGAGAACTGACAAATTGTTTGACAATCGGATAAAAATATAATATAATACTTTTTGGAGTGAGATAAACAGCTGCGGATGCAGTGCCGAAAGGCCGCACCCGAGGAAAGTCCGGGCTCCACAGGGCAAGGATAACGGCTAACGGCCGCCGGGGGTGACCCCAGGGAAAGTGCAACAGAGATATACCGCCTGTCATTGACAGGTAAGGGTGGAAAGGCGAGGTAAGAGCTCACCGGCACACAGGAGACTGTGTGGCCCTGTAAACCCTATCCGGAGCAACACCGCACAAAGGCAATAACATCTGCCCGATGGCCTTGATCAGGTGGCACTGAGCAGCGGCGGCAACGCCCTGCCAAGATAGATGGCTGTTCACGACAGAACCCGGCTTATCGTCTCAGTCCATTACCCGTCACGATGTGGCGGTTTTTTTATACTAATTCCTGATAAAAATCAGACCGCAAAAATTGTCTGCTTTTTGTTAGGTGTTAGTATTATGCCCAAAAACGCAAAAAAGCACTGCATACCGCAAAAACGGAGTGCAGTGCTTTTTATTGATGCGAATGACCGCCGCATTTCTATGAGTTTTTAGTGATCGAGATTACTTGGCCTTTTCTTCGATCTCTTTCAGTGCCATTGCAATGAATTCATCCACCGGCATTGAGCCCATATCTGCCTGCTTTCTTGAACGTACAGAAACAGTGCCGTTTTCTACCTCCTTATTGCCGATAACAAGCATATAAGGGATCTTTTCAAGCTGTGCTTCTCTGATCTTGTAGCCGATCTTCTCGCTTCTCAGGTCTGTCGTTACACGAATGCCGGCAGCCGTAAGTTTTGCTTCAAGCTCCTTAGCCTGATCTGCAAGGTTTTCGCTGATCGGCAGCACTCTTACCTGCTCCGGGCTGAGCCAAAGCGGAAGTGCGCCTGCAAAGTGCTCAAGCATATACGCAAGAGTTCTCTCAAAGCATCCGAGCGATGTTCTGTGAATGATGTAGGGCAGCTTCTTCTGACCGTCCTTGTCAATGTAATACATTCCGAACTTCTCCGCAAGCAGCATATCTATCTGTATCGTTACGATAGTATCCTCCTTGCCGAAAACATTCTTGTACTGGATATCAAGCTTCGGGCCATAGAATGCAGCCTCGTCAATGCCGACCTCATATTCAAGACCGATATCGTCAAGTATCTTTTTCATTGCAGCCTGAGCTTCCTCCCACTGTTCTGCAGTACCCTCATACTTGTTGTTGGGGTTTGCAGGATCCCACTGAGAGAAGCGGAAAGAGCAGTCCTCAAGCAGGCCGACTGTATCAAGGAAATACTTGGCAAGCTCCAGACAGCCCTGGAACTCCTGCTCTAACTGATCGGGACGCAGGATGTAGTGCCCCTCTGAGATAGTGAACTGTCTTACACGGATAAGTCCGTGCATCTCGCCTGATGCTTCATTTCTGAAAAGTGTAGATGTTTCTGTCAGGCGCATCGGCAGGTCACGGTATGAGCGCTGCTTGTTCAGATAGACCTGATACTGGAACGGGCAGGTCATCGGACGAAGTGCAAAGCATTCCTTTGTTTCGTCGTTCGGGTCGCCCATTACGAACATACCGTCAAGATAGTGATCCCAGTGACCGGATATCTTATAAAGCTCTCTCTTGGCAAAAAGCGGAGTTTTTGTAAGCTGACAGCCCTTCTTCTGCTCTACATCCTCTACCCATCTCTGCAAAAGCTGAACAACTCTTGCACCCTTGGGCAGCAGCACGGGCAGACCCTGGCCGACATAATCTACAGTTGTGAAATATTCAAGCTCACGGCCGATCTTGTTGTGGTCACGAAGCTTTGCTTCCTCTAATTTTTTGAGGTGTTCTTCAAGCATAGAAGCCTTCGGGAAAGAAACGCCGTATACTCTGCAAAGCTGAGTATTCTTTGAATCTCCTCTCCAGTATGCGCCTGTGCAGGCTGTGAGCTTTACTGCCTTTATTGCAGAGACGTTCATCAGGTGAGGGCCTGCGCACAGATCGGTGAATTCGCCCTGCTTATAAAAGCTTATCGGCTCGCCTTTGTCTGTGTGCTCCCTGCAAAGCTCGACCTTGTAAGGCTCGTTCATTTCTTCAAGCATCTTTACTGCTTCATCGGGCTGTAAATAGAATCTCTCAACGTCAAGACCCTCTTTGATGATCTTCTTCATCTCTGCAGTGATCTTTTCAAGATCCTCCGGTGAGAATGCCTTCTCCACGTCAAAGTCGTAGTAAAATCCGCTGTCAATAGCCGGACCGATAGCAAACTTGGCGTTCGGGAACAATCTCTTTACTGCCTGAGCAAGCACATGAGATGTCGTGTGCCAGAATGCCTTTTTGCCCTCTGCTTCGTCAAATGTCAGTATTTCTAACTTGCAGTCTTTTTCAACTGCCGTTCTGAGGTCGCAGGTATTTCCGTCTATCCTTCCGGCACAGGCGTTTTTATAAAGCCCCATGCTCAGGCTCTTTGCGATATCCGCAACCGTTGTTCCGTTTTCAAACTCCTTAACGCTTCCGTCTTTAAGTTCGATCCTGATCATAAAAATTTACCTCCTTTTTTCTTCGGGCAACTTGCCCAATGTGTGATCTTACGGAAAATGCACAAAAAAACGCCCATAGCTGCAACAGCAGCCAGGGGCGAAGCATAAACTTCACGGTTCCACCCTGTTTGACGGCACAGTGCCGCCATCTCAGTGAGAAAAACTCATTGCCTTTAACGCAGACTTACGATACGGCTTACGGAAGTTCCTTTCGCCGATTGCTCCAAGGCGGTGCCGATGCCTCTGTACATACGGCAGCTTACAGCCTGCGGCCGCCGTTCTCTGTTTGTACCCGTGAGGAAACGGATCCTTTTCATTGCATTTTCCTTATTGATCTAATAATATCACTAATGCTTGTTTTTGTCAAATACTTTTTATGCTTGATCAGGGAAATCGGTTTTGCAGCGGCGAGCTGCCGGCGCAGGTTCTGCGCCGCCGGGAGCTTGCCGAAAATTATGCCAAGCTTGCCATAAATTATGCCAAGGATACTTGACAATTTGCAAAGTATGTGGTACTATATATTTGCAGGAAAAAATTACAGCGTATCTCCCGGAGGTCTTTTCGGATGGACAAAAAAGAAATTCTTGAAAAGAACAGAAAAAAGAACCGTAATTCCCTCGATGAAAGGGAACAGAGGGTATATAATTCGTCCTTCGGCATAGGTGCTGTTGTAGTAGGTATCCTTTGTCTGGTATTCAGTGTCTACAGGGCACTGCACAGATACACCTTTTATGAATTTGTTACGATAATAACAGCTTATCTCTGCACAACATTCCTTTATCAGTATAAGAATATCAGAAAGCCTATATATCTGATAGCGGGAATAGGAACAGGCGCTGCGTCTGTATTTTGTGCTGTAATGTTCTTTTGGGTGCATGGGCTATGAATGATATCGTATTTCAGAACCGTCTGAGGGTTGCCCGGGCGGAAAAAAGGATCTCACAAGGTGACCTTGCCGAAATGGTAGGAGTATCACGCCAGACAATAAGTTCGATCGAGAATAATCAGTTCTGTCCGAGTGCAAGGCTTGCACTGCTTATATGCATAGCACTTGACAAGAAATTCGAGGAGCTGTTTTTCTTTGAATGAGCTATTAATATTGATAATAAGTACTTTGTAATACATTCTCCTCAAAAATACCGACAGGCGGGCGTTTACTCCCTTGCCCGTCTGTCAGAATGGTAAAAAGGAAAAATTACTTTGTTTATAACTTTTACTTCATATACATTCCTCCTAAAAAGCACAAATCCCCTGAGCATTCTCCAAGCTCAGGGGGTTTGTGTTTTTGCTTTTTTATCTTGTGCGGTTCTGCCTTATATCCTTGCAGAACCGCTTTTTCTTGCGGCTTCTATTACTGCGTCCGAAACGGTTTTTCCTATCCTCTTGTCAAAGGCGTAAGGAATAATGTAATCCTCGTTCAGCTCATCATCGCTTACAAGTGAAGCGATAGCGTATGAAGCGGCGATCTTCATTTCCTCGTTGATCTCCTTTGCACGGCAGTCAAGTGCGCCGCGGAAAATTCCGGGGAAGCAGAGCACGTTGTTTATCTGGTTCGGGAAGTCTGAACGTCCGGTGCCGATAATGCGGGCGCCTGCTTTTTTGGCAAGGTCGGGCATGATCTCCGGTGTCGGGTTGGACATTGCAAGCACGATCGCATCCTTATTCATAGATGCCACCATTTCTTCGCTGACTATGCCCGGAGCGGATACACCGATAAATACATCTGTACCCTTCATTGCGTCGGCAAGCTTTCCGGTAAGGTGTTCTCTGTTTGTTACCTTAGCCATAGCAGCCTTTTCGCTGTTCAGTCTTTCGTCACCTTCGCATATAATACCCACACTGTCACAAAGAGTGAGATTTTGCACACCAAGGTTCATAATATGCTTTGCTATAGCTATTCCTGCTGAGCCTGCGCCGTTGATAACTACCTTTATATCCTTGATATCCTTCTTTACGAGCCTGAGCGCATTGATGAGTGCTGCCGCAACTACAACAGCAGTGCCGTGCTGATCGTCATGGAACACGGGTATATCGCAGATCTCTTTAAGTCTGCGCTCGATCTCAAAGCAGCGGGGAGCGGCTATATCCTCTAAATTTATACCGCCGAAGCTGCCGGAGATAAGATATACAGTCCTTACGATCTCGTCAACGTCCTTTGAACGTATGCAGATAGGGAAAGCATCAACATCGCCAAATTCCTTGAACAGAGCGCATTTGCCCTCCATTACAGGCATTCCTGCTTCGGGGCCGATATCGCCGAGACCTAAAACTGCGGTGCCGTCTGTCACTACAGCAACAAGATTGCTTCTTCTTGTGAGCTTGAATGATTTGTCGTAGTCCCTGTTTATCTCCATGCAGGGCTCTGCAACGCCGGGCGTGTAGGCGAGCGAAAGCTCCTCGGAATTTGTTATTGGCGCTCTGGAGATCACCTCGATCTTGCCCTGCCATTCATAGTGCTTTTTAAGCGATTCCTGTCTGATATCCATTTTCGATTTTCCTTTCATTCATTGTTTTATCAGAAACATCCGTTTTAAGGACGATCCTTTATATGTTGTTTGCTTTTTCCTGCCCGATTATAAGCTCCCTTGCGTATGGCAGAGTGCTGATGAAGTCACAGAAAATGTGCCATTCGTCAAGCTTGTGATTTTTGCGGGCATGATATATGTTTATGAGGTTTTCGTAATTCATTGTGCAGGTGCGCATCTGATCGTAGCTTGACGGCAGGAGCTGGATTATATCGTACCAGTACTGCTTATCCTTTGTTTCAAGAAAGCGCAGGCGCAGAGCTTCAAGCTGCTTTATAACAAGCTCCATTACCTTTATAGTTTCATCATCCATCTTGTCACAGCTGAACTGAGAAATGTCAAACGGCGCTGAGGTTATCTTGTGCATGGTGCTTGTTGAATTTGCCACAGTACCGACCTTATAGGTATCAAATTCCTTCCACCAATAAAGAGGTGCGGTTATATCCACTGTGACGAATATCTGCCGCAGAAATTTACGGTGGTCGGTTCCTGCGTTTCTCAGGCGCACTGCAAGCGAAAGGTCATTTTCACCAAGAATGAAATTTCCGTTATCGTCATAGAAGCTGTCAGACCTTGCCCAGCTGTTCATGGGATTACGGGCGCCTCTGACGGCGTTATGAAAGTTCATTACCTCTGAATTTTTAACCGACAGCATATTTTCACCATCCTTATTTTTTCTTCTTCTGGAACCCGAAGCAGAAATGTGTTATCATCCTGTCAGGCAGCAGGCGTTTTACAAATCTGAGCATCTTGATCTTGACAGCCGGCACGATATAGGTCTTGCCCTTCATTACTCCGTCAATGCCCTGCTTTGCCGCCATGCGGCTTGTGATCGGCTTTGAAGAGAATTTCACCCTTGCGACATCATTGAATTCGGTGTCAACAGGCCCGGGGCACAGTGCACTGATCTTTACCCTGCTTTTTTTCTGACGCAGTTCTTCACTTACCGCCCCTGTCATACTTACAACGTAATTCTTGGTCGCGTAGTAGGCGGCCATATAAGGGCCGGCGAAAAATCCAGCGATCGAAGCGACATTAAGGATATATCCTCTGTTTTTCCTGATGAAGTCAACAAGAAAAAGCTTTGTCAGCACATGAACAGCCACAAGATTTGTATTTATCATTTCAAGCTCGGTATCGAGGTCTGTTTCGTCAAAGAAGCCGCAGGCACCGAAGCCTGCGCAGTTCACGAGCATATCTATATTCTGCGGCTGAATGACCTCGTGGAGCTTTTTGCATTCCTCAATGCGTGACACATCACAGCGTATGCATTTAGCGTGGCTGCCGAGTTCGTTTTTCAGCTCATGCAGTCTTTCGATGCGGCGGGCAACAATGATAACATCCCAGCCTCTTGCAACAAGCTCTCTTGCAATATCTCTGCCGATGCCTGAGCTTGCCCCTGTAACAAGTGCGATCATTGCCGATACCTCCTGTTCAGATATTTATGTTATATACTCTTTGTGCATTTTCTGCGGTTATCCTCAGAAGCTCATCTGTGCTCATGCCCCTGATCTCTGCAATTTTTTCCGCACAAAATCTTATCATAGACGAGTCATTTCTTTTGCCCCTGAACGGCACCGGCGCAAGATAAGGGCAGTCTGTTTCCAGCACAAGTGCTTCAAGGGGTATCGTTTCTATGACCTCAATGGATCTTCGTGCATTCTTAAAGGTTATCACTCCGCCCATACCGATGTACATTCCAAGGCGGACTACCTCTGCGGCCATTTCCCTGCTTCCAGAGAAGCAGTGCACTATCCCTTTCGGACGGTATTTTCTTATATAGTCAAGCACATCTCCATGCGCCTCTCTGTCGTGTATCACCACAGGCAAAGAAAGCTCGTTTGCAAGTATCAGCTGGGCTTCAAACACCCTCTGCTGAAGCTCCTTCGGCACATCCCAGTAATAATCAAGGCCTATTTCCCCTATTGCCGCCACTTTATTGTCACTGCAAAGCTCTTCTATTATTTTCAGCTCGTTAATGCTGTTTTCGTCTGCACATTCAGGATGTATACCCACCGCAGCATAGAGCTTATCGTATCGGTGAGCAAGCTCAAGGCTGAATCTTGATGTTTCAACGGTAGTGCCCTGATTTACGATGCCGCATACCTCGCCTGCAAAAAGCTTGTCAAGCAGCTCATATCTGTCATTATCAAAAGCATTATCATCATAATGTGCGTGTGTATCAAAAATAAGCCCCATATCTACCTTTCCTTTATCATTCAGTTCGATAATATTATAATTCAAACACCGATGGTTGTCAATTATCATAGAGCAAGCTCAGCAAAATCAATTTTAGTCAGGGGGGCTTTCGAGTGAAAGTACCCCCGAAAGCTGAATTGGAGCTTCAGAGTGTGGAGTGTGGAATTCAAAATGTTAAAAGTTAAACCGGATTTCACGTGTAAAATAGCATTAATTTTGTTGATTTACGGGATAAAGTGTGTTATAATAATTTGGTATTCCTACAGAAATATATATGAGGTGAATTCAAATGGGCTTTAAAACATGGTTTAACGGCCGCAACAGCCGCAGGGAACTAAAAAAAATACAGCCTTTAGTAGATAAGGTCTTTGAGCTTGAAGAAAAATATCAGAAATTTTCCGATGATGAACTGAGAGCCGAAACAACACGCTTTAAGGAAATGTTCAAGGAGGAAGGCATAACCAAAGAACGCAAGGATCAGATACTTGACGAGATCCTTCCGGAAGCGTTTGCAGTATGCCGTGAAGCATCGTGGCGTGTGCTTGGCATGAAGCACTTCCGTGTACAGATCATAGGCGGCATCATCCTTCACAGAGGACGCATCAGCGAAATGAAGACCGGTGAAGGCAAGACCCTCGTGGCAACTCTGCCGGCTTATCTTAATGCGCTTGCAGGCGACGGCGTTCATGTCGTTACAGTCAATGAATATCTTGCAAAGCGTGACGCTGAGTGGATGGGCAAGATATACCGCTTCCTTGGCCTTACAGTCGGAATACTCCAGCACGACTGCACTAACGATCAGCGCAAGGTCGCATACAATGCAGATATAACCTATGCCACAAACAACGAGCTCGGTTTTGACTATCTGCGTGACAACATGGTAGTATACAAGGAAAATAAGGTGCAGAGAGGCCATGCCTTTGCTATCGTCGATGAGGTTGACTCTATCCTTATTGATGAAGCAAGAACGCCGCTCATTATTTCCGGTCAGGGCGACAAGTCTACGGATCTTTACGAGAGAGCCGATGAGCT
Organism: uncultured Ruminococcus sp.; assembly: GCA_902802105.1. Classification (GTDB taxonomy): domain Bacteria; phylum Bacillota; class Clostridia; order Oscillospirales; family Acutalibacteraceae; genus UBA1213. The sequence continues at coordinate 75,066 of CADCKR010000013.1, read as the reverse complement.
TGCAAGAACAATGAAATACCTGAAAATAACAGAGACCGACAGCAAAGAGGATAATGACGAGGAGTATATCGAGGCAGGCATTGACTATATTATTGACGAGAAGGCCAAAACTGCTACACTTACACCTGTCGGCGTAAAGAAGGCAGAGGCATTCTTCAACATAGAAAACCTTTCCGATCCTGAGAATATGACTATCGCTCACCACGTCAATCAGGCCATCAAGGCTCGCGGCGTAATGAGAAGGGATATCGAATATGTCGTAAACGAGAAGGGCGAGGTCATCATCGTTGATGAATTTACAGGCCGTCTCATGTACGGCAGACGCTATAACGAGGGTCTGCATCAGGCGATAGAGGCAAAGGAAGGCGTGAGCGTACAGCGTGAGAGCAAGACTCTTGCGACTATTACCTTCCAGAATTTCTTCCGTCTGTACCGTAAGCTTTCGGGTATGACAGGTACGGCTATGACAGAGGAAACAGAGTTCTCTGAGATATATCATCTTGACGTTATCGAGATACCCACAAACAAGCCGATACAGAGAATAGACTTCCCGGATGTTATTTTCAAGACAGAGCACGGCAAATATATGGCTCTTATTGATGATATCCAGGAAGCAAACAAGAACGGTCAGCCGGTGCTTGTAGGTACCGTATCAATAGACAAGTCAGAGGAACTCAGCAATATGCTCAGGAAGAAGGGCATCAAGCACAATGTCCTCAATGCAAAGCAGCATGAAAAGGAAGCTGAGATCATCGCCCAGGCAGGTAAGCTCGGTGCTGTTACCATTGCTACCAACATGGCAGGACGCGGTACCGATATCAAGCTCGGCGGCAACGATGAATTCCTTGCAAAGGCTGAAATGAGAAGAATGGGCTTCTCTGATGAGCTTATCGAAGAAGCTACGGGCTACGCCGAGACAGATGACGAGGAGATCATCAAGGCAAGAGAGACCTTCCGTGAACTGCTTGCCAAGTACAATCAGGAAACAGAGGCCGAAGCCGAAAAGGTAAGAGAAGCAGGCGGTCTGTTCGTAATGGGTACGGAGCGCCATGAATCAAGACGTATCGACAACCAGCTTCGCGGACGTTCAGGCCGTCAGGGAGATCCCGGTGCGAGCCGTTTCTATCTGTCGGCAGAGGATAATCTGCTCAGGCTCTTTGCCGGTGACAGAATAGCTGCAATAATGAACAGGATGCCCGGCGAAGAGGATACTCCTCTCGAAAGTAAGCTGCTTTCAAATACTATTGCAAGCGCACAGGCAAAGGTCGAGGCAAGAAACTTCAGCATCAGAAAGAGCGTTCTTGATTTCGATGACGTTATGAACCGTCAGCGTGAAATAATCTACTCACAGCGTGATCAGGTGCTTGACGGCGAGAACCTGAGAGATACTATCATAAAGATGATACCCGATACGGTCGCTTCAAAGATCGCTGAGTATCTGCCGTTTGATGAAAAGGATGAGTGGAACCTTAAGGGACTGAGAGAATCGCTCAAGGGCTGGATAATCCCGGAGGACGATGAAGAAACTCTCGTTTACGAGAAGGACGAAATAGAAGCGCTTGAAAAGGATTACCTCAATGAAATGCTCACCGAGATGGCCACCAAGGAGTATGAGGAAAACGAGAAGCTCGTGCCCGAGGATACCATGAGAGAGCTTGAAAGAGTATATCTGCTCAAAAATGTTGATAACTACTGGATGGAGCATATTGATGCTATGGACGAGCTCAAAAAGGGCATCCGTCTGCGTTCCTACGGTCAGCATGACCCTGTTGTTGAATACAGACTTGAAGGCTTCGATATGTTTGACGAAATGATCAAGTGCATCCGTGAGGATACTATCAAGATGCTGCTTGTTGTGCCTAAGCGTGTAGCAGAAAGACTCAAGCAGCAGGAGGAAATGAGAGAGCTTGCTGTAAAGAGAGCTGCAAGCAGCAGAGCAAGGGCGGCTGCTATTGCGGCTATGGCTGCAAAGAAGAACGCTGAAGGCAACGGACCGAGCCTGAATGTGACTGTCAATACAAGCTCAAGCGGTCCTGTGGCTGTGCTGACAGATGAAGCTCCCGAAACAGATGCTGCCGAGGACGAGGCAAAGAACGATAATGCCGAAGATACCGACAGCAAAAAGTATTCTGACGAGGACGTAAACAAGGCTGCTGCTAAGTTTATGCAGAGAGAGCAGGTAGCAAAGCCCACATCAACAAATCTTGAGGGCGACGGAACTGCTGTAAACCGCACTGTAAAGAAGATCAACAAGATAGGAAGAAACGATCTTTGTCCGTGCGGCAGCGGCAAGAAATACAAAAAGTGCTGCGGCGCTAATAAATAATTAAAGCTTTTCGGGAGACTTATTTTCCAAATGAAAAATAAGTCTCCCGAAGTCATTAAGCAAAAAAGCAGCATGACCGTGAAAATGATCTTATCACGGTCATGCTGCTTTTTGTGTTTGTATCAAAGTCCCATATAGTAAAGCTCATTTGCGGTCACGTCTACAAGCCATTCGCAGTATTGAGCTGCCTGATTGAGCCTTCCGGCAATGCCTGAAATACCAAATGTCAGTTGGTTGGTTATAGCATTGTTGATTATGCTGTCTGAACCTGCCATTTCCTGCCGCTGTACATACCAGGTGTTGCAGCTGCCGTAGGCGGCGGGCGTTATCCAGACCTGATTCCGCTTGTCCTGCGGCGGAAAAACGATTATATTGTACGAGCAGTGATTCACAAGATACGGCTGTCCGGCTGTGAATTTCTTGTCTTTTATCGCTTCATAAAGAGTTTCTATAGTATAGAAATTTCTCGTTTGCAGTTGGAGGATCTTCATTCCGAAAGACATAATGACACCGCCTTTGCATCATTCTTCATAATTGAACGAGGAGATATTTGTAGTTATGTTCTTGCTGCTGAATGTGTCCTTTGGCGAAGGGATCATAAAACATACGTAAGAGGCCGCATCGTTTGAAGACGGCAGCTCCAGGCAAAGATCAATGACGATAGTGCCGTCGTTTTCGCTTATCTGACCGAGATCGCATTCGGTGCCCTTCTTGTAGGAGGCTACAACAATGCAGATGTCGGAATCCTTGAAGAACTCATCATTCATATACTTTGTTTCGTTTACAAATGAGGTCTTGTTGATGTAGCTGTCGGCTGTGTATTCTTTGTCAAGAGAAAATGTGCTTTTGTAGTCGGATGTGAATTTTTCAAGCTCCTTGGCGGAAGAGATTGTATAGTATGCGGGCAGCTTGACGCCGGAGAAAGAAGCGTTCGGTTCGAGATATATCATCTGATATGAAAGCTGTGAAAGAGTGTCGTTTGTGTCTTCGGGCTCTGCGGGGACATCTGTATCATCGCTTACCTCTTCCCAGTCGCTCCAGTCACTTATATCATCGAGGTCAAGCTCTAAATTGCCGTCCTCGTCTATGGTTATAACAGACAGCTCCCCTTCTGAGCCTTCAGATGTATCGGTACTTTCGGCCTTGCTTGACGTGTTGTCCTTTGCAGAGCTTTCGGGTTTGCTTGCGGCGTCGTCATTTGCAGAGCTTTCGGGCTTGCTTGCGGTTTCGTCATTTTCAGAGCTTTCGGGTTTGCTTGCGGTGTCGCCATTTGCAGAGCTTTCGGTCTTGCTTGCGGCGTCGCTATTTACGGAGCCTTCTGCGGAGGCGTCTCCGTTTTGTTCTGAGGACACTTCCGATACAGATGATGTATCGCTGCTTGTGCTGTCGGATTTTTTGGAGGAATTACAGCCTGCCGAAAAAGCGGCTATAAGTACACACGCAAGGAACAGAGAAATTTTTCTTTTCATTATGGTACACTCCTCATCTTACAATACGTAAACGCTGAAAAATCAAACCGAAAGCGCTACAAACATCTGCTTTTTAAGGCTTTTCAGGAAGCGGCACTTGTTGAGCTCCTTACAGCCGCATTTACGGCAGATCGTTGAGGGTACTCTGTTATCCGAAACGGAAACGCCGGTGTTCAGTGCTCTCTCCTTGGCGTTGCCTCTTTCAGACTTGATATAATCCGAGCTTATGTCGAGTATTTCGCTTACGTTCTTTTCAAGGCAGTCCTGCTCAAACCCGTCTATTATAGCCCTTGAAATAACAGAAGGAGTGATGTATTTGTCGATATCAGCAATGTTGATCTCCTTGGCGCCGCAGTTTTTGCAGCGCAGACCGCTGACGACCTCGGCAGGATGGCCGAAATTCTTGCGCATATATGAGATCGGCATCTCACGGCCTGCTTTTATGAAACGGGCAAGCTGCATTGCCATTGCAACAAGACCGCCAAAGACCTGAGTTGCCCAGAAAAGGTGTTCGTCATCGGCAAATTCGCCGTTTGAGATAAGAAACTTTTCAAATTTGCCGTTTTTTGAGAAACCCTTTACAAAGAGGTCGGTGTCTCTTGTTCTGTCCCATTCCCTGATGCATTCGTCTATATATTCTGCATATTCAGTTTCCTTGCAGGATGAAAGCACCTGCTTTATCGCATTGATCGATGATTCATAGTAATTCATGTTCGATACTCCTTAAAAAATATGATCTTTTTTGATTTGCGCCGTATTTATGCATTTTTGTTACATAATGCAACATAAAAAGCGCTCCCGATGTGATAAAGTATGTTAAGAGGAACGTCGGGCAGCACAAACTATAACCATTATATATTAAATCCGTAAAATACACAATGTTTTTTTGTTAAAAAATTTTAAATTATTATCCTATGTAAATTGACAAACAGGTAAAGATAACATATACTTTATTATGTAGAATTGTCTGACAGTGAGACACGTACAAGGGTATGTTTTGTCTGCACTGTCTTTATCGAAACGGAACAATATTAACGATCTCAGAAATATATAGTAAAGGACTGATAATTTATGATTTGCAGCAGATGCGGAGCAGAAATGCCGGACCATTGCAAATTCTGTGTTAAATGCGGAAACAGGATGAATGCTGAAGTGCCGCAGCAGCAATCACAGCCGCCGCAGCAGCAGCAGCCACAGCCGCAGCCGCAGCCGCAGCCACAGCCACAGCAGCAGAAGTCAGGCAGTGATCCGTTTGCGAAAAAGCAGATATCGGGAAAGCATTATTCGCTTGAAGATATTGCACGTCAGCAGGCGGAAAATAAAAACGAAATAGGTCTTGCAGGTCCTCAGCCGGAAAGACGAAAGAAAAAGAAAAGAACGGGCCCGGAAGAAGGACTTCCGGCGATGGGCAGCAAGGATGCCATGAATATGGGTGAACAGCCGGGTATGCAGCAGTATCCTATGCAGATGCAGCCGGGTATGCAGCAGTATCCTGTACAGATGCAGCCCAGTATGATGCCGCAGTATCCGGTAATAATGCAGCCGGGTATGATGCCGCAGTATCAGGTGATAATGCAGCCCGGTATGATGCCGCAGTATCCGGTAATAATGCAGCCGGGTATGATGCCGCAGTATCAGATAGTAATGCAGCCCGGTGTACCGCAGGATCAGGCACAGGCAGGCAATGTGCAGAATCAGACGCCGCAGGACGGTATGCAGCAATACCCTGTACAGATGCAGTCGGGTATGATGCCGCAGTATCAGATAGTAATGCAGCCCGGTGTACCGCAGGATCAGGCGCAGGCAGGCAATATGCAGAATCAGACGCCGCAGGACGGTATGCAGCAATATCCTTTACAGATGCAGCCCGGTATGATGCCGCAGTATCCGGTCATAATACAGCCGGGGATGCAATATCAGATGCCGATGCAGCCCGGTATGCAGTATCAGCCGATGCCGCAGGATAGTTCGATGCCTGTACAGCAGGAGCCGGATAATGCGGAACAGGAGGTTCAGGCGCAGCCGGAAGATACGGCGCAGGAGGCTCAGGCGCAGCCGGAAGTCGCAGCTCAGGAGGCTCAGGCGCAGCCGGAAGATACAGTTCAGGAGGTTCAGGCGCAGCTGGAAGATACAGTTCAGGAGGCTCAGGCGCAGCCGGAAGGTGCAGAGCAGGAGGCTCAGGCGCAGCCGGAAGGTGCAGAGCAAACGTCAGACGCAGCCAAAGAAGCAGCATCCGGACAGAATGAGGACAATAAAAAGCCCTCTCAGACCTTCCGCTATACAATAAGCGCGCCGCCTGTACCGTTAGGTCTGCAGCAGCAGACAAATATAAAGCTTTTCAGCGGAGATATCAGGTCTCAGGTAGAAGCTGCAAAGCGTGAGTATATGATGAAAAAGAATGAACAGTGACAGTATAAGGAAATCTGTAAAATATAATGGAGATGATTTATTATGGGTATCAAGGATAAATTGTTCGGAGGACCGCAGAACCCTCAGCAGCCTAAAATTGCAGAGGAAATAGTAAACCCTTATTACAACATATCTCAGGACGGAGTAGCCAACAGCTCGGCTTCGTTTGTGCCGTCTTCTGCACCAAATCCGTTTATGCAGTTTCAGCAGCAACAGCAGCAGGCTCCTTTTAATCAGCCTCAGCCGCCGCAGCAGCAGGTACAGCCGCAGCAGCAGCGTCCTGCGCCGGCAATTAATAACAATGACAGATTTGATATAGCTCAGCCGGATACTCCAAACGGCTATTATGAAGCAGCTCCGGCATCTGCACAGCAGGCAGAGGGCTGGACATGCTCATGCGGACAGACCGGAAACGTAAACCGTTTCTGCATAAACTGCGGCAATCCCAGGCCTGAGCCGGCAGCTCCCGCAAATGAAGCGGCCGCGCCCGCTGACGAAGCAGCAACACCTGCTGCGGCACAGCAGGCAG